>JAUVCD010000048.1 GCA_030590865.1 Myxococcales bacterium
CACGTGCACGCCATAGTGATCCGAGTAGCGCACCTCGTGGTCCGCGTTGCAGTAGTTCACCGTCACCGGGTCATCGAGGATCCGCTGGCTGGTCGTGGTGCCTGCCACGTTGCCGAGCAGCACGTGGTCGATGACCACTGAGCCGTCGTGATCGGTACCGGTCAGCGGGTTCTCATCACAGAAGGTGCACTGACTGTTGGGGTCGTCAGCGTAAGGATTGGCGAGGCCCCCGGCCACCAACAGCTGGTAGCTCGACTCGGTCCTAGCGACGAAGTTGGGACCGGCAGGACCACAGTTCATGTCCCCCATCAATAGGACCTGGCCATCGCTGCCCGCCTTGGATTCGACGAAGACCAGCAGATCGGCGATTTGCGCGGTCTGCTCTTCTTCCCATGAGCCGGTAGGCTTGGGGTATTCGACGTCGCTGTAAATGGCGTTCAGGTGGACGCAGAAGGCATGGACGTCACCGATCTCGGTGCTCACCTTGGCATAGACGGCGCCTCGGCGAGTGGTGGTGCTGTCCAGGATGATGCTGTCTTGCTCCTCGAGCGGAAACGGTGACAAGAGACCGACGCCGAAGCCGCCGGTATAAGTGTATTCGGCCGACTCGGAGATACAGGCGTTCAAGATCTCATCCACCGGCTTGCCGATATTCGCCTGGATACAGCCATAGCAATCAGGAGGCAGCGCGCTGAGCTCGGCACCACAGTTGGTCAGGGTACAGGTCACCAGATCGTCGCCACAGACCAGGTCGCAGCCATTGGTTTCGATGCAAGTCTGCAGAGCCTCCAAGTCCGTCGTGGTGCAGGACGCCGGCCCGGTGGTGCCTGCGTCGGGCGCGATAAACATGGTGTGAGGATAGGTGCCTGCCGCCGCCGTCTCGAGCGCGGTGACCTGCTCCGGTAAGAAGTACTCCTGCACACAGATGATGTCCGCCGTGAGCCCGGCGATGGCCTCGCTGGTGATAGGCACGCGCTCTGCTGCGCCGGGCACGAAGCCCACCGCGAGGCCCGCGTTGTAGGTCACCACGTTCAGGGCATTGGTAGGCGTTGGCGTCGTCTCATCGTCGTCTGTGCAGCCAACGACGGCGAGGGCCAGCCCGCCAGCCAAGAGGATAGGCAAGCGCTTCATAACTCACTCCTAAGTCGTCTCGATGATCTCGACCCCAGGGTGCCGCATCGGCTTGCGGAGAGCCTCTATTTCAGCCCACCCCAGGGACTAGATCCCCCATAGCACAAAGGAAACGGCCGGTCAGCGAGGCTCCACGAAGAGGTAGCTCGCGGTCAGCAAAGCCACCAGCCGTTGCTTGGCGTCGGTCACTCGGGACTCCAACAGCGCCGTGCGGCGTCCGTGGGACACTACGCGGGTGTCCACATCCAGGCGATCACCAGCCCGCGCCGAGCGGGCGTAATGGATGTTGACCTGGGTCGCCGCCGGCACCGTCCCTTCGGGGCACAAGGAATGGACAGCACCGCCCATGCTGTCGTCCGCCAAAGTGAAGATCGCACCGCCGTGGCAGACTCGGTTGGGATTGCAGTGATGGGGCATGACCTGGAGGCTCGCCTTGGTTCGGCCGGGCTCGACCTGGTCGAACGTCATACCCAGCTGGTGTGCATAGGTGCCTTTCCAAGCCTCCGGGGGGATCTTCATCGCCTCACCCTAATGGGCATGGGTCGCCGATGGGAGCCAGGATGGCGCAGCCTTGGATTGGTTCGGGCCGACGCTGGTGTGGCAAGCGTGCAACACCGTGCCGCCGGACCACAGCTCATGGTGCCTCAATGGCCGGGCTGCCACCTAAGCAAGAGCCCGAGAGGATCATGATAGCCGTTTATTTTCAGCAAATTGCAGCGCCAAGGGAGGCTCGGCCAAGTTGTCTGACAACTAGGCACTGTCTTTGCAAATGCCCACCAGTGGAGCGACCATACAGGGCCACGGCAACCCATGGGAGGAGCGGCATGAGACGACAGTTGAGGAGACCTGAGGGGAGCCTGGCAGCAATGTGCGCCAGTGTCCTGTTCATCATGTCCACCGCCGGCTTGGCCGCTGCCCAAGAGCCCCCCTCCGCCCCCGAGCCAAGGCCCCCGGCGCCCTACCCACCGACGCCTTGGGTTGCCCCACCCTACTCGGTGCCCCCGCCTCTGCCCCTCGGGTGGCGGCCCATGCCCGCTGGCCCACAACCGCCGGACGCACCAGCGCTCGATCCCTTGCTCCCCACCGGCATCACGCTGGGAGCCATCGGCCTGCTCGCCCTCGGCGGAGGTACCGCCGCTTACCTCGCCAGCCCAACAGCTGGCGACGAGCTCTGCGGCCTGAGCGGGTGCTTCACTCGGCCAGACCACGACCTGAAACTGGGTGCCGTGGCGCTGATGGCCGGCGGCGGAGCCCTCGCCGCGCTGAGCGTTCCGGTGATGATCACCGGCGCTACAGGCCGCACCCCAGCACGGCAAAGTGACGGACAAATGATCACCGGTGTGGTCTTGACCGGAGCGGGCACGGCGAGCGTAGTAGGAGGCTTCGCAGCGCTGGTGGCCCAAGCAAGAAGCGTCCAGGCCCATGACAACGACACCGAGGTAGCAACCGTCGCCGTCCCCATGCTCCTGGCCGGTGGCGGCGCCCTGGCGGTGGGCCTGCCGCTGTGGATCGCCGGCGGCGAAGACTGGGCCCCACCCACGGTCCGAGCGCCAGACGCCCCGGTAGCGCCTGGTGAGGCGATGGTGCCGGAAGGCGTCTACGTCCAGCGCAGTACCGCCATGAAGACGGCAGGCATCGTGGTGACCATCATGGGCGGAGTCATGGGTATCGCGAGCGCCGCGTTCATCGCGTCGGCCAACCAGGCCGCCGCTGATTGCGAAGGAGAATGTGACTTCGTAGGCATTGGTGATCAGATCATCGGGTGGAGCTTGCTCGTCACCAGTGGGCTCCACCTCGGCGTGGGCATTCCACTGTGGGCGGTGGGAGCTAGTGATGACCTGGTCCGCCCTGACGACCCGCGGGCGGTCAAACCACGGGACGAGGCCGGCACGACTCGCGCACCGACCATCACGGTGGGCCTAGGCTCGGTGGAACTCGACTGGAGATTCTAATGACTAACAGCAGCGCATCGACAACCAACCCACGCCCCCATCCATCGGCGCAGCGCGGCCAGCGCCCAACCATTGCAGCACAACGCCGAGCCAAGCGCGGATTGCGCCCCTCGGCCGCTGCCGGTGTGGGACTGCTAGCCATCCTGCTCGCCACGGGCTGTGGATCTGAATCGGCCTTCAGTGACGTCCACATGATTGACGGCACGGCAACCTACCAGAGCACCGCCGCGGGTCTGGCCGTGTCCGGCTCGTTCTCCCTGGCGATAGACTTCTACGACGACGACTTCGACTACGGGGACGAGTCAGACGTCTATCTCCATCGGCTCCAACTCGGCCGACACGACCAATACGAGCTCGACGATGGCCCGGACGTCGATGAAGTCACGGCCGATCTGGGCCTGCCCTTCGTGACGACGGTGGGCATCGGTAGCAGCGCCACCATCGCTTGGTCGGTCCTCGTCCAGTCCCATGATCCAACCACCCTCTGCGACTCCCGGCTCTTCGCCAGCGTCTACCTGTCGCTGAGCGACGAGCTCGCCCTGTGCGCCCTCCACTCGGATGGCCATTACAACCCTGACTATGTCCTCTCGTGGTCGCCCGATCCCTGCCAGTGACCCGGCTCGGCGGCACGCTATCCGCTGACCTTCGGCACCCACCCCTGGTACAAGGGCGGCATGAACCGAGCCAAGAGCAAGGCGCTGTTCGAGCGGGCGCAGCAGGTGATTGTCGGTGGCGTCAACAGTCCAGCGCGCGCCTTCCGCGCAGTTGGCGGTGACCCGCCCTTCATCGTCCAGGCCAAGGGCGCCCGAGTGACCGACGCGGACGGCAACGACTACATCGACTTCGTGGGCAGCTGGGGCCCGGCGATCCTGGGCCACACCCATCCCGAGGTGGTCGCAGCGGTGCAACGCACCATGAGTGAAGGGCTGTCCTTTGGAGCCCCCACTGAGCTCGAGATCGAGCTGGCCGAGGTCATTGTCAAGGCGCTACCCAGTATTGAGCTGCTCCGCTTGGTGTCCAGCGGCACCGAGGCGACCATGAGCGCCATCCGAGTCGCCCGCGGGTTCACCGGCCGGGAGCTGCTCGTCAAATTCGAGGGCTGCTACCACGGCCACGCCGACCACTTGCTGGTGAAGGCAGGCAGCGGCGCAGCAACCTTCGGCGAGCCCGACTCGGGGGGCGTGCCCGCGGGCACGGCTCGCACCACCTTGACCTTGCCCTACAACGACCTGGCGGCGCTCGAGGCGCTCTTTGCCGCCCAAGGCTCGGAGATCGCCACGGTGATTGTCGAGCCGGTGGTCGGCAACATGGGCTGCGTACCGCCGGCTCGGGGCTTCCTGGAGCGGATCCTCCAGTTGTGTCACGACCATGGCGCAGTATCGATCTTCGACGAGGTAATGACCGGCTTCCGACTGGCCCGAGGCTGTGCTCAAGGCCGCTTCGGTCTGAAGCCCGACCTGACCACCCTCGGCAAAGTCGTCGGTGGAGGGATGCCGCTGGCAGCCTATGGCGGCCGCCGGGACATCATGAGCGTCATCGCGCCGCTGGGACCGGTCTATCAGGCGGGCACGCTCAGCGGCAATCCGGCCGCAGTCCAGGCGGGGCTGACGACCTTGTCGCTGCTCGACGACGAGCTCTACGACAAGCTCGAGACACTGGGAGGCAAGCTCGAAGAAGGGCTCGTGGCGGCGCTGGCTGATACTGGCGTGACGGGCTGCGTCCAGCGGGTCGGCTCGATGATTACGCTCTTCTTCGCCGAGGGGCCGGTGCGTAACTTTGCAGACTCGGCGGCAACGGACAGCGATCGCTTCGCAGCCTTCCACCGCAGCCTGCTGGACGGGGGCGTCTACTGGCCCCCCTCCAAGTTCGAGGCCGCCTTCTTGAGCGGCGCTCACACCGACGACGACATCGAAGAGACGGTGGCGGTGGCCCGCGCCGGACTCGGCAAGCTGAGCTGAGGGAAATACCTGAGCCGCCTGCGAGGCTTATGACCACTTAGATCCAAAGCCCTTCGACCCTTCCGAGATGCTTACCGCGATAGTCAAGGCCCACCGAGACGCTCGCTAGGGCGCGCAGCCGGTCACTAGGAAGGTCGCGAAGGCCTTGCCTGGCGTCTCGCTGGGATGGATGGCCGTCGGCTCGCCCACCGGTTGAACCACCGGCAAATCAGTCATCGGCAGCGTCACCAAGTCGCCCTCGTAGGTCCCCGACGCCACCGGCGCAGCGCTCAGGTCCATGACGTGACGCACCTCGAAGATGGTGCCCAAGTCGAGCACGCCGCTCAGATCCACCGCCACCTCGTCGAGATCCTCCCAGTTGTAAACGATGACGTGGCCGCGGAGGGGCTGGTACGCGTTGGGCCGCACGACGATGTGGTTCTCCGTCGGTGGTCCATCGCGGTAGCTGTTGTCCGGATAGGCCGCCGGATCGATCCCCTCGACTTCGCCGTACAGCATATTGCCGGTCATCGTGATGCTCGTCCACGAGGGCTGGAAGATCGTTTGCCCGACAAAGTAGTTGTCCTGCAACATCACGTCCTGGTTGGGAGCCACCCAGCCGAGGCGTAGATCCCGCTCACCGGGACCAGCGGCCCACCCGTAGTTCTCGCGGAGCGCGACTCGCTTGACCGGAAACGTGCCGTTGTGGCCGATGAGGCAGTTGTCGTAGAGCTTGCTGATGTCCGGCGCCCCGGCGCCGTTCTGGAAGAAGATGTTGCCCGTGAGGTCGAACCCTTCGACATAGCGGCTGTCGTTGTCGCTGTAGAGGTGGAAGCCCCAACCGAAGGCGTTGAAGAGCACGTTGTCGGCGAAGATCTTCTCATCCTCGTAGTTCTGCACGTAGATGTGGTGACCGTGAGCCCGATCGGTGTTCAGCCACCCGTTGTTGTAGAAGATGCTGCCATAGAGCTCGAGATGCGGCGCCAGCTCCGCCTCGGTGGGGGTGCCGCTGTTGACGATGATGCCGCTGCCGACGTCGTGAACCACCAGGTTGACGAGCTTATGGCCCTCGCCCTCGACGTAGAGGCCCGTCGCCCGCTTCTCCACGAAGCGCTCCGGATCGCTGTTGGTGATCTCCAGATCTCGGACGATGGTGAAGGTGCGATAGATCTGCAGCACCACCTCGGCGGCACCCTGACTGTCGAGCACGGCCCACTCGCCTGGATAGCTGCGCACCGTGATGGGTGCCTCGGCGGTGCCGTCCTGCTTGATGACGAAGGTGCCCGGATAGGTCCCCCCGCGTAGCCACACCGTGTCGCCCGGCTCGACCTCAGGGGGATCATAGATGGCGGTGACGATATCCCAGGGGTTGGCGATGCTGCCGTCGCCCTCGGCCGTGCCATCGGGAGCGGCGAACCAACCGACCGGAGGCTCAGGCTCCGAGCAGGTGGGTGGCTGGATGGTGCCGCCGGTGCCACTCGCAGAAGACGCCCCGGTGCCGCTGCTCGACGAGCTAGCACCGCCACCGCCGGTCCAGGTTTCACTGTCGTCGCTGCAGGCCAGCAAGGCGAGCAGAGCACCGATGGCTAGCAGTGGTTGAACGAGTCTCCAGCCCATGACCGAATGATAGCCCATCCCCAGGCGCAGGCTCGACGGCAGGGGCGCCGGCTCAGTCCGAGTAGCTGGGCGTGTAGTAGGCCACGAACTTGGCGGGTCCGGTGCCCATGACCTCGAAACCGTTCTCGAGCTCATCCTGCTTGAGGCGGGTGAGCACTCGGTTGATGAAAGGCTCATCGACGTGGAGCACGCCGAAGTGGGGACAGTTGACGTCGTGGCCCCGGGCGAAGATGGCCAACCGTCCACCCTGCTCGAGGGGCACGTCGAATTTCACCCGCTGCGTTTCTCCCTTGTGCAGCGTGATGGGACCGAACTGACGGGTGTGCTTGGTGTCCCGGGTGAAATAGTAAGCCCGCACCATGGCATTGACGACCGACCCAATCATGCCGGCACCGAAGCCGCGCACCTGGCCTTTGCGCATGGTGATGTCTTGCTCGACGAGAATGTCGTCTTGCTCGGCCTGCAGGCTCTCGAAGATGGCGTCACGTACCGGATTGATGATGTGCCCCGAGCCGGCGAGGGGCTCGTTGGCCACCTGGGTGAGGGTCTCGAGGCCGGTGGTCATCGCCGCGGGCAGATCCGCCGGCTCACGGTCGTCATCGTAGATGCCAAGCCGAATGACACAGGCGTCCACGTCGTCACCCGGGGGAATGACGGCCCAGACGGGCGGGTCTTGGAGCGACAGGTTGGTCATCCACTCGTTGTCGCCGCACTTGTGCGGCGGAGCGCCGTTGGGCAAAGCGTGGAGGGCGTTCTTGGTCACCATGCCCTCTTGGTCCAAGATGGCAGGGACAGACCACCAGTAGATCTCGCCATCACCCCAGAAGTCGGTGTCGTCAACGACGTAGCAGCCCAGGAACAACACCTGCAGGTGCCCTCGCTCGCCGCCCGATTGAGCCAGCAAGCGCCCCCGGGTCACGTCCTCGTCAACCACACCGAGCTTCTTGGCGAGCTCTGGGTTGAGGCCGATGCGTTTCAGGTCCGATAGATGCTTGGCCAGGTCGTCGAGCTTCATGGCCCGACGTTACCAGAGATTAGCCCCGTCAGCTGTCTGGGATTGTATCGGTCAAGGTCGCCGACAGGGGACTGGCCTCGATGAAATCGTGACGAGTGTAAAGCGCCACCACCTCGAGCCCTGCGCAACGGAGCGCCTCGGCGCCCCCTTCGAGCCGATCGACCAGCACCACCACGCCAACCACTTCGGCCCCAGCGCTCTTCAGAGTTTCGACCGCCCGGAGCGTCGAACCGCCGGTGGTGATCACGTCCTCGACGATGACCACTTGGTGGCCCGGCTCGAGCTGCCCCTCCACTGTTGCGCGGGTGCCATGGTCCTTGGCCGCCTTGCGCACGTAGAGGGCGGGAACCGGACACCCTCTGAGCTGACTGGTCAGCGACACGGCGCTCGCCAGGGGACAGCCACCGAGCGCCACCCCTGCGACGGCATCGCATTTGGGCAGCTGCCGCAGGGCATCTAGCATCAGCTCGCCGACCAAGACATGTCCTTCGGCGGTGAGCACCGTCTTCTTACAGTCGATGAAGAAGTCGCTCTCACGCCCCGAGGCCAGCACGAAGGTGCCGCGCCGATAGGACAGCTCGCGTAGCAACCCCAGCAACGCCGGGCGTGCCTTCTCCGTTCGCTCCCTGCGCGACTGAGCCATGGCGCTTCAGGGTCAGCGGGAGCGGCGCTTGGCCGCCTTCTTGGTCCGCTTCTTGAGCGCTGGAACACGAGGCACCGGCGCCGTTGTCTTGCGCTTCGTTGCCGACGCCTTCTTGGCTCGGCCCGAAGCTTTGGGAATCACCGGCGGAGGTGCCGCCCGCCGAGTGGTCTTCTTGGCGGGTTTCTCTTCCGTGGCCGCTGGAGCCGCCGGTTTGGCGGGTTTGCTCACCGCTGCCGGCTGCTTGGCGACGGTGCGCGGCTGGGACGACAGCCCGGCCCCACCAGCCGCATCCACGCGCCCGCGCAACAAGGCGCCAGGCCGAATGCCGACAATCGGCGCCGAAACGTCGCCTTGCACCCGAGCCCCCGACTCGAGCACCACGAGCTGTCGGCCTTGGAGGTTGCCCGCCACGGCACCTGCCACCAACAGTCGTTCGCCCACTACGTCGCTCTTGATCAGGGCACCGGAACCCAGGGTGACGTCACCCTTGGCCTCGATGCTGCCCTCGACCTGACCGTTTACTTCGAGGTCACCGTCCACCGTGAGGCGACCGCGAATGGCGGTCCCCGCGCTAATCGTCGATGCTGGCGCCATTGATCATCCGTCCATGTCGACGTTGCCCTTGAAGGTGGCACCGTCTGCGATGGTGAGGCGCGCGGCCTTCACATCACCGATCAAGCGGCCACCAGCGAGCAGGTCGACTCGTTCGCTAGCCACCACGTTGCCCGTCACGGTGCCGCCAACCGCCACCGACCGCGCGTCGATGTCAGCCTCGACGACGCCCTCGGACTCGACGGTCACCGGTCCGTCGACCTGAAGCTTGCCGCGGACCACACCGCCGACCACCACCTCGTCGTCCGACGTGATCTCACCCTCGATAGTAAACCCTGATCCGATTACGGTCGCCGCCACTCTATCCATCCTCTCTTGAGGCCATCCTCCTGCTCCGGAGAAAGCACCTCCGATCAGCACCCGCCCTGCGGCTTCGCCCTAGGCGATCGCCTCAGGCAAGTCAAAGTCAGCATCCACTCGTCCGACGAAGCTCGCCCCCTCGTCCATACTCAGCTCGCCGGCCGCGATGTTGCCCGACACGCTGCCGGTGGCCGCGATGGCCACGACCCCGCGAGCGGTCACGTCGCCCTCGAGCGCACCTGCAACGACAAGCGAGTCAGCTTCCACAGCGCCGTTCACTTTCGCCCCTGCGGACAGCTCGAGCGCGCCGGACACCGTAACGTCACCCTCGATGACCGCTTTGATGCACAGATCACCGTCGCCACGGACGCGACCCCGCACCTGCAGACCCGCTCCCAAGACAGCTCTTTCGCCCGAACCCTTTGCCATTCCTTCTCTCCAGACATCCGCCCCTAGAGGCGAGGGCGAGACGCTAACCCAGGGCTGCTGGCCAGGCAACGACGACGGCGGTGGCCACCTCGGGGAGCGCTGATGCTAGGCTAGTCGACCTCATGGACGTTCTGTCGGTGTGTCCACTGCCCGTCAGCTCGCTGAGCTGGCAACCACAAGCAGGCAGCCACGCGCTCACGGTGGTCTGTAAGGCCACCTTCGACATGGGCCCAGGCAAGGCACAGCTCGCCTCGGTGCAAGACTTCCCTTGGGACGGGGACAACCACTGGAACGATGACGAGTCGCGCAGCCTCTATGCCGCTTCGGATCACGCGCCCTTCAAGGCCAAGGCCGACGTCACGCTGGTAGGAGAGGCCTACGCCCCGGACGGCGACCCGGCCCGATCGGTGCTTGCCCGCCTGATCGTGGGTCGGATCGACAAGATGATCGAGGTGTTTCGAGACCGCCATTTCACCCAGCAGGGACAGCTGATGGAGGACAAGCGCTTCGCCAAGATGGCGCTGCGTTACGAGCGCTCCGCCGGTGGGCCTCACACGAACAATCCGGTGGGCGTGGATCCCGAGGCGGAGCCTGACCGTTATGGCCGCATGGTGCTGCCCAACCTGCAGCCCCCGGGGCTGAACATCACCGAGCGCAGCGACCTCATCGAGCCGATCGGCTACGGCCCCATCGCCGCCAATTGGCCGTCACGACAGCAGCTGCTGGGCCAGTATGCCAGTCATTGGTCAGAGAGCGAATGGCACCGGCACCCCATGCCCACCGACTTCGGGGGCGGTTTCTTCAACGCAGCGCCAGCTGACCAGCGGCTGGACGATCTCCGGCACCACGAACGCATCGTCCTGGAGAACCTCCACCCCGACCATTCCCGACTCGTATGTCACCTTCCAGGGTTGAAACCTCGAGCCTTCGTCGAACGCTCCGGCGCCGTACGAGAGCTGCCGCTGCGAGCTGACACCCTGTGGATCGACACCACCCGCCGGGCCTGCACCGTCACCTGGCGGGGACGAGTCGATCTCGAGCGTCCGGACGAGTCTGGCCGCGTGGTCGTCGGCATGGAGGCGGTGGGGGAACGGATCACCTGGGCAGACGTCTGCGACCTGGCCGACAGTGGCATCCAAGACGAGGGCACCATCGATGCTGCACCGCTCGGGGCGATGATCGACGACGAGTTCACGGCGGTCGGCGGCTTCGAGATCCCCCAGAAACAGGCCCTGCCTTTCACCAAAACGGAGAGCGAGCCTCCTCCCCCCCAGGTGATCATGCCGTCCCAGAAGCAGTCCCGGATAGAGGGCATGACCGGGGTCATGGAGATGATCCAAATCGGTGACCGCTCGCCAGCATGGATGCGCGACGAGGGCGGCCCCGAGGCTGAAGGCCCCCCGGGCGAGGCCTATGCCAAGGCGCCGCCCTCTCAACCTGCCTCGGACGGCCCCGGCGCCAACCGGCCCTCGCCACCTGAGTCGGGAGAAGACGTTCCGCTCGCCGGGGCGGGAGGCATGACGAGTCCGTGGGCCACGGGCAAGGGCAGCGCCGTGTCGAGAACCGAGCCCCAATCACCGGCCGAGGCAGAGCGGGGGCCGAGCCCTGGGAGTCCACCGCAGATGGACCGAGCCCCGGCTCCAGGTCCGCCCCCCATCAGCCCGGCGACGCCGTCCCCGGCGCCGCCGCCCATCTCACCGACTCCGGGATCCCTCGTCGGTAGCTCCTCATCGCCCGGCTTTCGCCCGCCCAACCCTGTCGAAGCTTTGCGGGACCGTGGTGGCAGTGATGGGCTCTCCAGGCCGGTCCAGCCAGCGGCCACCCCAGGCCAGAAGCGCGCTCAGCCGCAGCCGGCAACCCACGAAATCGTCGAGTTGGTCTGGTACGACGATGACCACATGCCCCGCATTCGCGAGCATGCCTCTTGGGCCGAGTTGCTCGCAGAGATCGAAGCGAAGCGCCGCAAAGATGAGCCCATCGATTTTGACGAGGCACCACTGCCCGAAGAGCCCGACGAGACGCGCGCCCGACGAGCGGTCGTCGCGATCATGACCCGCGGCCACGTCACCGGCGGCGTCGGACTGCACCAGACGATGCTCGAAGCGGTAGATGCCAGTGGCAGCTTCGAGCCTCCCTTGGTGCTGATGAGCGGACAGCTGCACTTCCCCTTCGACCAGCTCGAGACGTTGCGGGCCACCGTCACCGCGGTCACGCCCCTCATCGCCGGCAACAAGGAGCTGCAAGAGACCGTCGACGCGGTCAACGAGCTGCTGCAAACGCCCTGGCTCGAGAGCTCTGGAGAGGTGGCCGAGAATCTGACGGACAAGGTACGCGGGGCGTTCAAACGGGGCGACCGCATGCTCGACCCGAGCTACCTGGACAACCACACCGAGCGGATTCTCCTGGAGCGACGCTGCTACCAAAGGCGCACATTGCTCGGTGAGGAGTGGATCCGCGCCTTGCTTGCGCCCTCGGCGAGCCGGGTGAAAATTCCGGCCTACATCCCCGACAAGCTGGCCAAAGACCTGCCCATGTTCAAACGGTTCGGGGCCCGAGTCATCGCCGAGGCCCACGTCCAACAGGACGAGTACGAGTCCAGCGAGAACGCGCTCAAGGTGGTGGCCTTCGGCCGAGTCATCAGCTTCACCAGGGGGCCGCAGACCTTCTGATCGGTGCTGCTAGTCGGCGCTTCTGCTCGGTGCTTCTGATGGGTTTCGGCGACGTGACCTTGCCGAGCCCTTGAAGCCGCCGCCCCGGCTCTCCATGCTGTGATTGAGATGTCAGCAGCGAACCAGAGCGCAAACCCGACGCCACTGGGATTGACGCGCCGCCACCTGGTGGCCACCGCGGTCGGGTCGCTGGTGGGCATCGCTGGGCGGCAGGCATTCGGCGCGCCGCCAGCATCACCCCATTTCGACCTACGGGACATCGAAGTCGCCGGGGACAAGCGCATCGGACGGCGCTTCACTCTGATGGTGCCCAAGCACGTCGGCACCAGGCGCGTGCCGCTCTTGGTGCTGCTTCACGGCTTGGGCGAAACGGGCGATCAGCGAACCGGCGCCCACGCCTGGGTCGAGCGTTACGGGCTGGGGCGGGCCTACGATCGACTGCGGTCGCCACCGATCCGTTCGATCTACGCCTCCAAGGGGCCAGCCTGGCGCTTCTGGGAGGCCCAGCGGCTGGCAGAGGTCAACGCCCTGCTCACCGCCCAACCCTTCCGCGGGTTGGCCATTGCCTGCCCCTACACACCGAATGTCTACCGAGCCACCAATCGCAACCAGACCCTCGACGCCTACGCCCAGTGGCTGGTGGACACCGTCATCCCGAGGGCGCGCAAAGAAGCAAAGGTGTTGAGCGATACGGCCCACACCTATCTGGACGGCTGCTCGCTAGGCGGCTACGTGGGCCTCGAAGTGTTTCTGCGCCAACCTGGACATTTTGGCGCCTGGGGCAGCGTGCAAGGCGCCTTGGGAGCCCACCGGGTCAAGCGCTACGCTAAACGAATCGCCGCCGTCATCCGGGATCATGGCAAGCGCCACATCCATCTCGAAACGAGCACCAACGATGCCTTCCGCAAGGTCAACCGGCAGCTGTCCCGTGAGCTGACCAAGGCAGCGGTCGCTCACGATTGGAGGATGCCACCAGGGCCCCACAATCAGCCCTTCCTGCGAGACAGCGGCACCCTCGAGATGCTGTTGTGGCACGACCGGCTGCCGCGGTAGCGGGGACTCACGCCTCGCCGACCGAGTGCATGCTCATCACGTGAGATGGGGTCAGCCCAAGGAGCGCAAAGGCCTTCTCCCAACGGTCCTCTGGCTTCACATCGAAGAGGATGGATGAGTCCAGCGGTGTGGGAAGCCAGGCGCCGCGGGCGATCTCCCCTTCGAGCTGTGAAGGAGCCCAACCGGAGTAACCGAGCATGACGAGACAGCGCACATCGTCCCGCGAGCCCTTGGCCACCTTCTGGGCAAGCTGGTCGAAAACCTCTCGCGACGAGCTGACCCGCAACCGGTCGCCTACCTCGATGATGCCATCACCAGGTTCGAGATCTGGGTCATCGATCACCACCCAACCAGACTGAGGTTGGACCGGTCCGCCCACCCAAACCTGGGACGGGTCGTCATGCCCCTCGTCATAGCCGGCATGCTCGAGCAGCTCACCGAGGGTGAGCGGCGCTTGCCGGTTGACCACGAAGCCCAGCGCGCCATCCTCGCCATGGAGCGCGAGCAGCACCACCGTTCGGTCGAAATTCGGATCGCCGAGCGGGGGTGACGCAATCAAGAACCCGGGGGCCAGACCAGTATGCATCGGTAGATTTCTCGTGCAGCGAAGATGCTGCATCCGAGTCAAGTGTCGCACTGTCGTGCAGTGCCGCAACAAAAATCTCCGGTCGGCGTGCAACCGCCGGTGCACTCACGACGATACCTGGTTATGACAGTCCCATCTCCTGGTCGTGCACCCCGGTCTGCCGATGAGCGATAGCCACCAGCTGCGCCTCACTTTCGAGGGTGGCACCATTTGCCTCTACGGCCTCGCCGAGCCGCCTGAGGGGTTGCCGGCGCCGCTGCTCTGGGACGACCGACTCGGCGCCCATCGGGCTCCGGCGATAGCCTATGCGGAGGTGGTGCTGTGGCTCCGCAACCAGCGCCTACAATTCGAGGACGAGGCAAGGGGCTACCAAAAGCTGGCTCAGAGCGACATCACCCGGCAGCAGCCCTTTCCCTACCAGAGCGAAGCCATCACAGCCTGGGAGAGCCACCAAGGCCGCGGCGTGGTGGTGCTGCCGACCGGCAGCGGCAAGACCTTCGTGGCCATGCTGGCCATGGACCGGCGACCGCGCTCCACCTTGATCGTGGTGCCCACCTTGGACTTGCTCAACCAGTGGTACGACGAGCTCTGCGCGGCCTTCAGCGGGCCGGTCGGCATCATCGGCGGGGGCTATCACGAACCTGAGGACCTCACAGTAATAACCTACGATTCCGCTCATTTACATATGGACCGCCTGGGCCAGCGCTACGGCATGGTGGTGTTCGACGAGTGCCACCACTTGCCCAGCGAGAGCTACGCTATGGCGGCCCGAGCCTGCCTGGCGCCCTTCCGGCTCGGGCTCACCGCCACTCCTGAGCGCGCCGATGGGTTCGAGGACCTCTACGACGAGCTGATCGGCCCCATCGTGTACCGAAAGGACATCGACGAGCTGTCCGGCTCCTATCTGTCGAGCTACGAGACGCTCCGACTCGAGGTCTCACTCACCGATGGGGAGCGAGCGGAATACGAGGCTGAGCGGGCCACCTATCTCGCCTTCTTGCGGCAACAGCAGATCCGCATGTCCACGCCCACGGGCTGGCGTGATTTCATCATCCGCAGCTCCCGCAGCGATGTGGGCCGACGAGCGATGGCTGCCTACCGACGGCAGCGCCAACTCGCCCTCGCCGCAGAGCGCAAGATCGACGTGCTGGACCGGCTCCTCCATGCCCACCGATCCGATCGGGCGATCATCTTCACCGAAGACAATGCCACCGTCTACGCCATCGCTCGGCGCTTTCTGGTGCCTGCGATCACCCACCAGACCAAGATCAAAGAGCGCAGCGAGATCTTGCGAGCCTTCAACGCCGGCGAGCTCGGCGCCGTGGTCACCTCCAAGGTGCTCAACGAGGGGGTCAACGTGCCGGAGGCCAATGTGGCCATCGTCTTGTCAGGCAGCGGCTCGGTGCGGGAGCACGTTCAACGCCTTGGTCGCATCTTGCGCAAGCGGCCAGGCAAGCGCGCAGTGCTCTACGAGGTCGTCTCAACCGGAACGGCTGAGGAACGAACCAGCGCCAAGCGACGGGAGCATCGTGCTTACCAGTGATCTGGTGCGGGTCCGGCGCAAGCAAGGGGCCGTGGTGCCCTGCTACTTGCTCGGCAAACAGCGACAACGCCTGACGGCGGTGGCGACAGCCCTGGTCCAGGCCATCGACGCCAGTCGCGGAAAGCGCCGAACCACGGTCACAGCAGCCCTCGACTCGGTTGAGCACCGACCCTCGGATCGACTCGTCGTGCTCGGACTGCGCAAGCTGTTGCTGGACCGCTGCGAGCTGGCCTTCGAGGACGGCGCCGATCCGGCCGTCATCCGCGAGCAGGTCTTCCGGTTGGCCGCCAGCGGGCGCCGCCAGCTCGGCGCCCGCGAGTCGCTCGACCGCGAGGCGATCCTGGCTGGGGCCGCTGGGGCCCTGGAGCTCGCTCCAAGTGACATCGAGGCGCGCCTCTTCGCCGACCTGAAGGGCAACGAACGACTGATGCAATTCCGGGCCCTGAGCCCGACCGCCCTGCTCGAGCGCTACGATGTGGCGCTGGCTCAAGGAGTGCTGCTGCGGGCCACCAAAGTGACGATCACCCTGGCCGGCGAAAGCCCGGGACGGGCCCGACAGCTGTTTCGGTCCGCCCGCTTCCACGGCCTGTTGCACCGGGTGACCCGGGACCAGGAGGGCCACTACCGCGTCGAGCTCGACGGCCCCTTCAGCTTGTTCAGCGCCGTGCAGAAGTACGGGTTCAAGCTGGCTCTTTTTCTGCCCGCCGTGCTGCGCTGCCGAGCCTGGCAGCTGCAGGCCGATCTCGTGTGGGGCAAGCAGCGCGAGCCGCTCACCTTCCAGCTAGGACCAGACCAAGGGCTGGTCCCTCATGACCGCAAGATCACAGGCGTGGCACCCGAGCTGGCGCGCTTCGTCAAGGGCTTCGCCAAGCTCGGCTCGAGCTGGTCGGTCGCGCCTAGCAACCAGGTGTTCGCCCTGCCTGGCGAGGCAGTCTGCGTGCCGGACCTGGTGTTCACCAACGACGGGACCGGCGAAGAAGTATTTCTGGAGGCCTTTGGGTTCTGGAGCCGCCAAGCGGTCTGGCAGCGGCTCGAGACCATCGAGCGCGGCTTTCCCAGCCCCATCATCCTGGCGGTGGGCAAGCAACTACGGGTGAGCGAAGAGGTGCTTGACGATGGGTCGGTGGCCAATCTCTACGTGTACCGCACCACCATCCGACCGAAGGCGATCCTCGAGCGACTCGAGAAGAGCTAGTTGCTGGCCCGAAAGACGCTGCGGTCTCGCGCGCCCCGGGGCGGGGCGAAGGGCGCGCGAGACCTTCGCGAGCGCCCTTTTTTGGCCAGCTAGCTGGCTTCCAGCTGCCTTTCCTACTTGAGCCGGACGCCGAGCAACCCCAGATCGGGGATCCCCTCGCCGTCGTTGGTCGACACGGTGTTGCCGTCGGCGCTGACGGACCCTTCGCTGAGCACCGCCCAGGTGCCGTATTCAGTCCAGTGCTGAAAGGTCCGGGTGCCGTAGAGCAGGAACTCGACCTCGGCGTTTGCGGCCCAGGACGCATCGTTGGGGATGGTCAGCTTGGCCGCCGGACAGATAGCGGTCGGCATGGGCGCCAGGGCCACCATCACCTCGAAGTTGAAGCTGGCACTGATACCCGGGAAGTTGCCGTCCGTCGGCGAGAACATCACCGCCCGGAAGACCTGCTCAGACGGCTCGGTCACGTCGATGGGGAACTTGACGTCCGTGCACGTCTCGAGAGTAAGCGTGACGCCGTTCTGAGTGACGTCACCATCAGCGAAGGGCACGCCGGCGGCGAAGGCAGGCATCGGAACGGCATTGATGGTGCCGAAATCTGCGTCCGGCAGGGCCGCCATGTCAGTGCCCATCAGCACCCAGTGCTTGCCCTTGCCGTAGAGGAGACGAACGTCCAAGAGGTTGTCTTCTTGGTTGTAGTTCTCGTTGAAAACGCCCTGAGCATCGACCGTGGTGATCTTGCAGAGGTTGGTGCCGCACACCTCGGCAGGGATGTTGGCCGCAGGCCCACCCTCGGTGCTCTCGATGGTTCCTTGGACGACTCCGACGGTGGCGCTGACCCCGGGGTGTGCTGGCGCCGGCGGCGTGCAGGTGGCCCCGCCACCGCAGCCTGACGTCGAGCCGCCAGTGCCGCTGGTCGAGCCGCCGGTACCGCTGGACGAGGTGGTGCTGCCGCCGGTCCCGGTGCTCGTGCTGCTCGTGGTGTCGTTGGTGCTCTCGTCGTCGCATGCCCCCAAGACAGCGAGAAGAACGGCCAAACTACCGAAACCTAGGGCCTTGCTGATTTGGATTTTGCTAATTTGATGCATTCTGTTGGGCGAGGTTCTCCGCCGCGGCGTAGGGGCCTGGGTAGCCCGTTTGCACGGCCGTAACCTCCATGTTGCGAGGGTTGACGATGGTGATGTGCGGCGTGGTGATGGTGGCGCCTATCAAGAAGCTCATGGATGGATCGGCGATCAGCGTCGCGTCGTCGAGCCCATATTGGCTCTTGTAGGTGAGAACGTCGTCGATGGTCGGTGGGCCATCATCGTCGCTCTGGATGATGGCGAAGATGACCTTGATGCCCAGCGCCCCCCAGCTGCCATCGATCTTGGCCTGCATCTCCGACGACTCTTGGGCGCAGCCGCTGCAGTTGAACCGGGAGCTCGACAGGTAGATGGCGTTGATACCCCGGGACCCATCACAATCGTAGAAATCGGCGATCGAGATAGTGGATGGGGTGGGGCACCCCTCGGCGTAGCCCTCCCACTCGAACCCTGGGCCCAGCGTCTTGCCCTCGTCGATGCCGAAATTCACCCCTGAGGGCCAGCTACATGCCGACGAGCCGGTGAAACCACACTCGCCCCCTGCGCCGGAGCTCGAGCTAGAGTTGGCCTGGCCACCGCTGCCTTCGTCCGAAGAGCTGCAGCCCGCCGCCAGGGCCAGCACCAGCACCGCCACCGCCGACTCGGTGCCGAGAACCAACCTGAGGTTCGCAATGCTGGGCATGCTCATCGGGGCTTCCGTGGTTCGCTGATGGTGGGAATTCATTGTAGCGCAACGACGGGGTGAAGACCCGCCGGTCAGCTGAGCCCCAGCTGTGGCGCGCACAGAATCCTTCCACCTGAGGGCCATTTGCGGTTATTAGTAGAAGGTCATGACTTCTCGCGATCTTCGGTTTGGCGTGCTTGCTCTCATCTTCGGTGTGGCCTTGGCCAGCGCTTGCGCGGAAGGCACGGAGGACGTCTTCGTTGCCGAAGGCGGCAGCGGCGGGGCTACCACCACCACCACGACCTCCGATGGTGGCGCCTCTAGCTCGTCCAGCAGCTCGTCCAGCAGCTCGTCCAGCTCGTCCAGCTCGTCCAGCTCGTCCAGCTCGTCCAGCTCATCCAGCAGCACGACGTCGGCCAGCAGCTCGTCGAGCGGAGCCAACGGATGCATCGTCGACACCGACTGCGCCAATCCGGGTGTCTTGTGCTGCTCCCTCGGCACCTGCCTCCCCTGCTGACCGAGTCAGCTGGTGGGGATACCCAACGGGCCGCCTAGCTTGGCGGCCCGTCGTGGTTTAGAGGGCAGCAACCGGCTCCGGTGGGCTGGGCATTTCGCGCGACGGCTCAGGCTGCGGTGGTCCTGACCCAGCAGGCGGCTCGGGAGTGGGCGGCCCCGGCGTGGGCGGCTCCGGCGCGGGTGGCTCGTCTGGCCGCAACATATTGCTGACCTCGTTCCAGTCGAGGCGACCGGTGATCTGCATGATGACGAAGAGAGTGAGGATCGCTCCGACGGTGATGGCCAGCCCGGTGAACCCCTTCCAGAAGAACGTGTACGAGAAGAGCACCAAATAGATCAGCTGGGAGAGGCCCACCTCGACCAAGGCGAAGCGCCAACCCACGAACAGCCGGGCATAGCTGGCCACTAGGGCCACACTGACCGCGGCGGCGATGGCGAAGGACCAAAGCACCGCCAGGTGGTCGACCAAATAGGCGAACAACAAGTGGAAGGCGAAGAAGGCCGTGGCGAGCAGAAAGTAGTTCATCGGGTGGATGCCTTTGCCCCGCGAGGCCGCCAGAATCGAGACGACGAAGAAGAAGAACAACAGGCTCACCGGCGCGAAGAAGGTGATCCGCGCGGCGATCGGCCCTGGATTGAGCTTCTTGGGAAGCTCGATGGCGATGGGCGCGCTGCTCACCAAACTGTCGAAGGCCCACTCGCCGCGCCAGAGGTCGCCATCGACTTGGTGGGACGAAGGCGACACGGTACCCGCCGGGAAGTCGACGTCTGCCACGTTGACGGTGGCACGCAGCCTGAAGTCCTTGATCTTCGAGGTGCCCGCCGGGGCACCATAGGTCCACCGAGTGGTACCGCGAGAACGGTAGACCACTTGGTATTGTCGGCGCTCGCCTGGGGCGAAAGCGTGGGTCCAGCTCGCGGCGCCATCGGCGATCTTCGCATCGACCAGTTGCCCTTCTGGGTCGAGGACCTTGAAGGCGTCATAGACGACCCCCTCGCCGACGAGAGGGAAGCTCATGGTGATGTCTCGCTGAACTTGCGTTGGGTTGGCAAAGGCGTAGTGCGCCGAGAAGTCGACCTCATAGGTGGAGAACCACAACAGCCCCTTCTTGCGATGCTCGAGCTCGAGGGCGACCTCGATGTCCGAGCCGTCCAGCGGAACCGCGGTCTGGGCCACCGCCACGCCCTTAGGATCGCCTAGCGCTTGGCCGGCCACGGCGATCGTTTCTGAAGCGGCGCCCGCTGGAGCCCGATCACCTGTTTCGTCGACCCCATGGGCATCCCCGGCCACGGCTGTACCGCCCGAGGGTGGCTCGGTCACGGGCCCCTCACCTGCCAGAGCGGGTGTCTCTTGGTAGTGAGCCTGGGCCGGGGCCTGAACGATCTCGGGTCCCCAGAGCAGCCTCACTTCGCCCCGCAGGTCCGAAGACTTGTCCCCCGTCCGCACCACGACGGTGGTGCCAAGCACCAACCACGCGATGGCGCAGCAGAGCCAGATAAACCCAATGGCCAACAATCGTCTCATGCGCTCCTCCGTTGCCTGGGCGACGACATCCTGCTGTCGCGGCCCGGTGTCCCTTCCGCTGGGGATTGGCGTAGCGCTCGAAGATGCAGGCAATGTGCATCTCCGCGGTAGCGATCGTGGTGAATCTGCGGAGAGCTCAGGGCCGTGGCGGCCTGCGACGGTCGATCACGCCGAGCTGGTTCAGGAAACGCCCCACGAGGCGAAACTTGTCACTCCGCCCAAATTGGAGCAGGTGTCCACCATGCCAGGCCTCGAGATGGGCGCCGAAGTGGGCCGCCAGGCTCCGGGCATGAGTGATGGGAGTGATGCGATCGGCCCGGGCAGCGATGACCAACATCCGATGGGGTCGGACGACGGACTCACGATGCAAGGGGCTGACGACGCGGTGCACCTGGTCGAGCGCAGCATGTTCCCGCGCTTCTTCGGTAGACGAGGTGCCCAGCCGACCCTGATCTCGCGCAAAGTCGGCCAGCGAGGTCAAAGGAATGACCGGAACGGCGAAGCTCAAGCTGGGCTCGAGGGTGCACGCCAAGGCCGTGATGTAGCCACCTAGGCTCATGCCCATCAGTCCGACCGACGGGTGGCCACAGGCGAGAAGCCAATGCACCAAATCCCGAAGGTCCCCGAGGGTCTGGCGAAAGCCCTCATTGGTCACCCGAGGGTCGCTCGCCGGAAAAGGTGGCGGCCCAGGCCGGCCGCTGATGGCACGCACACCGTGGAAGGGAAGGACGAAGAGGGCCTGGTCGAGGCCGATGCGATACAGCCACGAGGTGGGCCAGGCGCGCTCTTCGAAGCCGTAGCCACCGGCCATATAGCCATGCACCAGGACCACCACTGGCCGGGGCTCACCGGCGTGCCGAATGAGCCGCGCGGCGGCCAACCGATTGTCGACTTTGGCGTGGTAGCGATCCCGCACTCCTGGAAGCAACGCCTCGTAGTCGCTAGGCCAACGGATATCGGTCACTTCACCGCCCGCCTGGGTGGCCCCAACGTTCAGAAAGGTCGGCTCGATCGACCGTGGCTCGCGAAAGTAGTGAGCCGTCACCTCAGCATCGTAGAAGGCCGCCAGGCGCTCGAGCCCTTCGATGCGCTCGTCATGGCTGAGCGCCTCGGCCGGATTGCGGCGCCGCGCTCGACTGGTCTGCAGGTAGACCAACTTGGTGGCCGCCTGATCGAAGACAGCCGCCGCGCTCCCTAACAGCGACCTGGTCGCTCGCCCCAGCATCTATCTACCTTAGCGCGTCTTCCGAGATTTTTGCGCTCTGACCGATCCCGTCGCGGGTCCGCCACACGCCGGCAGCGCCAGCCAGCCATACCTCGCCGGCTCCGCGGCCGATGACCGTGACCAGTGGGCCCTCCAGGCCCTCGACCCGCCGCCATGTCTCTCCGTCGAAGTGAGCCGCACCGCCATCGCCTGCGAGCCAAATGTCCGCCGGTCCGGCAGCCCACATGCCTCGCGGCCCCTCGATGGGCGACTGGATCCGTTGCCACTGGGCGCCGTCATGTCGGTACAGCGCATGGGCCGGCGGATCGCTGACCCAGAGCGTCGGCTGGGCCGAAACCACACCCCAAGCGTGGGTGAATGGGGCCGGATGGCCGACCGGTTTCCAGCCATCGTCGTCCAGTCGCTCCACCCGCCGATCGTGAATCGCCCAGCCGCGACCCTCGCTCAGCACCACCCGCTTGGGACGCTCGCCGCCTGGGGTGAACATGGTCCATCCGCTGCGTCGCTTGATGATGCACATGATCGTCGGTTTGCACACCACCTCCGGATCGGCGTGACCCAACAGGCCGTAGAGCGGTCCCGGCGGACGACTGGCAAGGTGACCGATTTCCCTGGGCTCTTTTCGCCAGGCGCCCCCTTTGTACCGCAGATAGATGAGCTGCCCACCAGCGGCGGTGAGTCGTGCGCCCATCATCCGTGGGCGGTTGTCGCGGCCGAAATAGACGAAGGCCTCGTCCCGCTCGCCCGGCTTGGCCGCCAGCTTGTCGGGCAGCGGCAAAGCCTGCCACGCCTTGCCGTCGAACAACAGCGGCTCGCCCCCCAGGGCGAGCGCGGTGGGAGGATCGCCGAGCTCGAGTTGGGTCACCGGCTTGGCGTAGCGCTGCTGAAAATCGCCTAGCTTGACGGTCGGCACGATCGGCTTGGCCGGTTCGGGCGCCGCCGACTCGGTTGACGACCGAGGCGCCACTGGCCGCGGCCCATTGGCCGATTCCGCGCCGGCGGAAGGCAGCGCAGAAGCCACGGGCCCGGCGACCTGGGACTGTCCTGAAGGCGAGGCCTCTGGAGCACCGCAGGCGCCAGCGACCAGCAGAACCGCGAGGAAGCGGCTGCTCGTTTTCGGCCGTTGCGGATGTCCCTCACCAGCTGACCGAGCGGAGCGCAATGAAATGTGCCGCACCGCCTGCTCAGCGCAACTCGAGGAGGGCCTCGATGGGACGCCCCAAGACGGCGCGGCCCGACAGCACGCCGATCGGCCGCTCCAGCAGGGTCGGATGAGCCGCCATGAGAGTGATCAGCTGGGCGTTGGTCTCGTCGCCAGTCAGCCCGTGTTTCTTGGCATCTCGCTTGCGCAGCACATCCCGCGGACCGACATCGAGCATGGCGAGCACCTTTTTCAGCTCCCCCTTCTTCAAAGGCTCCTCGACATAGTCGCGGTAGTGGTACTCGACGTCATGTGCCTTCAGCAAAGCGACCGCTTTGCGACAAGTGCTTCAGGTCTTCTTGCAGATCAGCTCGAGCATGGTGCGCCAGATTCTAGAGGCCCCACTGGGGACTGACCAGGGCGGTGGTGTCGTCCTCAGCCTTGATCGGTAGTCGGTGGGGATACCTCTTACTGTCGCGGGGTGCTCAAATTCGCGTTCGGGAGCCGGAGCCCGTAGATCGTGCGGGGTAGCGTGGCGCGTGCGGTGCTCGTCAAGATAGTTGTCGCATGCCGTTCAGTGACTCTCGGGGATCGGGGCTCGAGAAGCTCGAATCTCGACAAGCTCGATTCTCGGGGCTCGATGCTCGGCTCTCTCGATTCTCGTTTCACTCGAATCTCGGGACACTCGTTTCACTCGAATCTCGGGACAAGCGCAGGTCGTGCTCGTTGGAGCTTCGGGGCCTCCATCGGTCGCCGGGTTTGCTGCGAGGGCGACTGAACGCTGGGGGCGAGGTCGCCTTCTCGCAAACCCGGCGACCGATGGAGGCCAGATGAAGCACGCATTCGATTACGAGAAGCTCGACTGTTACCGGCTCGCCGTGGAGGTGAACCGGTGGTTCTCTCGAGTGGGGTTTCCGCGCGGAAGGTCGCACTTGCGCGACCAAGGGCTGCGGGCGTC
>JAUVCD010000943.1 GCA_030590865.1 Myxococcales bacterium
CGGTGCGTGTGTTGGTGTTCAGATCGCCACCAAGGACGATCATATCGCTCGGGGGGATGGCTGAAGCGACGTGGTTGAGCAAGGCCGTCGCCTCTAGCGCGCGCTTGCTGGAACTGCTGGACAGCAGGTGCACGCTGATGGCCCACAGGTCGGCGCTGCCAGGAACATCGATGCGGGCCCACACAAAGTTTCGGTTGCTGACCTCAGGATCGACCCAACTGCCACACTCGAGGATCGGCAAGCGGCTCAACACGCCGTTGGGGATCTGCTCCTGCGGGCCGCGCATGTATTTGCATTGCCCGGAGCAAACATCGTCGACCAGCGTATCGATCGCCGCCACAGAGTTTGAGCCGTAGTTCATCTCCTGCATGAGAACCACGTCTGCAGCGAGCCCCTGCAAGATACGAATGCCGTGACCTGCATCGTAGGCCTGGTCGTCGCCACTGGTGAGGTTAGCCGCAACGACCCGCACCCGCCCTGAGGTGACGGTGCCGCCACCGGCCCCGCCTGAGGGCAACATCCCGATGCCGCAGGTATCTATGCCCCCGGTGCCGCCACCGCCGGTCGGCCCTCCGCCCCCCACCAGAGTGCCGCCGTCACCACCCACGCCGCCTCCCGCTCCGCCGCCGGAGGTCGAGCTCGTCGATGTCGATGTCGTCACTGGCGTCGTGGATGAGTCGTCACAGGCCCCGAGGACTGCGATGACGGCCCAAGTGGTGACTGCCCCAAAGAAGGTAACGATGGTCCTGCGCATAGGGGTCGAGAATAGCCCACTGCCGCCTTCTTGGCGCAGCTGATCTACCGCCGAGCGATGACACCGCTCCGTCTACCCCCTGTGGGTGACCATCGCGACTCGCTGGCGAGCCCCGCTAGCCGCTGCAATCCTTCGCTCAGGCCGCCGCGGGCGCGCGGCAATAGTGGCACCGCACCACGCCTTCAGACACGCCGAGGGTGCCCCCACATTCGTTGCAGGCCCCCTGGTGCTCGATCGTCCCGTAGTGACGTCGGTGAACGATCCGGCTGCGGGGGCGGTCGTAGACGGCGTCCAGATCGCCGGTGGCGCAAAGGAAACGCACCAGCTCGGTGGCCTCTGCCAGACTCGTCTCCCAGCGCTTGGCCACTTCGGCCAGGGAGAGCTCCCCACGCTGCTCGATCTCTTTCTTCAGATCGCTCGTGTCGGTCTTGCCGAAGTGCAGCTTCACCCGCCGCCGACCGAGGGGCCGGAAGGCAAAGAGCGGCACGATAAAGGGAGCGCCCAGCAAGAGTAGGACCACCAGAATGGGGTAGCCCTCACCCTCGCGAAGCGCCTTGGCCAGGAGGTAGGCGCCGTAGCCCAACCCGCCGAGCAACACCAGAGGCATGAAGACGACGGCGTCCAAGCCTCCTTCGAAGCCTGCAAAAACGAGGGCGAAGGCCACAGCCCAGAAGGCGAGGATCACGGCAAAGACCTCAATAATCCGCGCGAAGGCCTCGACGATGACCGGCACCGGGCGCTCGGTCGCGTGGCTCGCGGCCTTGGCATAGTCGGTGTGGCAATAGGGACAGGCCACCACGTCCATGCCGCCAATCTCGGTGGCGCCACCACAGCGCGAGCAAACGGCCAGCTCGGCCAGCTGAGCGGCAGCCTGTTCGGAGTAGACGGTGCCCTTGCCGTAGTCGACGACCAGCGGCAGATCGGGCTGCTGTTTCAGCACCTGCTGGAGGCGACCGCGGGCGATCCCGAATTGGTCGGCCAGGGCGTCCAGGGTGGTTTGTCCCTCGGTCACCACGTGCTCGACGATCCGGTGGCTCGCAGCGCCAAAGGCCATGGCCAGGTCGTCCCGCAGCCAGTAGATGGCCACCGGCAGGCCCAAGAAGGGCAGGAAGACCGCCGCCGCCGGGTTGTTCCAAACCGGGAATGCGAACGTGATTACGACAGGCAGGGCCAGCTCGATGTGGAAGGCCTCACGCCGTGCTTCGCGCAGCCCCCGGTCCTGCAACCAGATGTAACCGCCCACCAACGCCAGGTAGCCCAGGGCGATGCCCAGGCCAGCGAGCGCTTCGTCCAGTGGACCGTTACGGAGGTAGTAGATCACGTCCGGCGCCATCAAGAGCACCACCGGCACAACGGCCACCAAGTGCCACAGTCGGGTGAACCCGATGACCAAGCCGATGGGGAGGAAGCGCAGCACCAGGGCCAGCAGAATGAAGGCTGCGGCGAGGTAGGGCATGAGCCCAGCTTGGTTCAGCGTCGCTTGCAACTGGGCGCTCAGCCCAGGGCGCTTCACTGCATCTGGCGGCACGACGAAATCGAAGGACGGGGAGACGCTCGAGGCGTTCACCTCGAAGGTGTGCTCGAGCGGTGCCTTTTCGAGCGTCTCGTAGAAGCCCTCGGCATCATCGGTATCGCCGAACACCGTGACCTCCCAAGACACGTCCGCCTGGTCGACGCCATCGGGGGGAACGAATTGGACCGTGAGCTGCTTCACCAGCAGCTCGCCCATGTCGAGGGCGGACCAATCGAAACGACCACTCGAGGGAACCACGCGGTGAAGCCGGTAGCGGAGGGTGAAGTCGCCGGTGCCCTTGGCGACCTGCACCCGAGTGCGGTCCAGTGCGTGGTGGCGCGAGGACCGTGCGTCGTCTCCCTTGACCTTGAGGCCGGTGATCCACTGCCGTCGAGGCGCCAGGCCAGGGGCGCTCTCCCGCAAGATCGTGCGCTCGAAGGTCTTCTTCAGTTTTCCCGAGAGCTGGTAGCTCTCTTTGACCACGAGCGTGTCGTCTGCCTTCAAGGTCAGCACGATCTTCAGGTGCTCGATGGTCTGGGC
>JAUVCD010000598.1 GCA_030590865.1 Myxococcales bacterium
CGACCGATGGAGGCCTCGAAGCTCCAGTGAGCACGACTTGCGCTGTCCCGAGATTCGAGTGAAACGAGAATCGAGCCCGTCGAGCCTGTCGAGCCTGTCGAGCCTCGAGCCGCGAGAATCGAGGTCCGAGCTCCGAGCCCCGAGCCTCGAGAGTCACCGAACGAGCATGGGACAACTATCCAGTCAGAGGGGGAGCGATTGGCCCGGAAACTAGGTAGAGTGCCGCCCATGAAGTCGCTGAGATCAGCCTCCCTGGGTTTGCTGGCGGTGCTGCTCGTGCTCGCCGCGTGCCAGAAGAACGACCAATCCTCCATCAAGCCCGAGACGCTAACGGCGCAGAGCTCCGCGACTGCCGGTCCAAGTGCGGTCGAGCCCGCCCCCGGCAGCGAAGCCGTCGGCCCCGACGGGTCAGTTCAGCAAGGCGGGGCACCAGGGCCGCTGGCACCATTCGCTAGTGGGCAGCGACCCAGCGCGCTCAAGCCTGCACCTGGACCCACCAAGGCCACGCCGGTGACGCCCAAGCCCACGGCCGCTGCTGCGGGCAGCGCGCCGGAGGTCAAGCTGATCAAGCCCGGCGCCGAGCCTCGTCGCGAGCTTCGCCTCGTGGTGAAGCCCGGCCAGACCGAGGCGATGAAGATGACCATGACCATGGCGATCGGCATGAAGCTCGGTGCCAAGAGCCAGCCCACCAGCAAGCTGCCGCCCATGATCATGGACATGGCGATGAAGATCATCGACGTGAAGCCTAACGGCGACTTCCGTTACGAGTTCAGCCTGACCGGTACCGACGTCGCCGCCACGCCGGGCGTGGACCCCAAGGTCCAAGGGGCGATCAAGCAAGCTCTCGGTCAGCTCAAAGGCTTGAGCGGCTGGGCCGTGGTCTCCAACCGAGGGATCAGCAAAGAGGCCAAGATCAACGTGCCGCCTGGTGCTGATGCACAGACCAAACAGGTCATGCAGGGCATGGAGCAAGCGATGCAGCAAATGGGCGCCCCTCTGCCCGAAGAGCCGGTGGGCCTTGGCGCTCAGTGGCAGGTGATCACCAAGCTGTCCCAGAACGGCATCCAGATCGGACAGACCGCGACCTACGACATGGTCAAGCTCGCCGGCGATGCGCTGAGCTGCAAGGTGGCCATCACCCAGCATGCACCTAAGCAGAAGGTGCCCTCGCCGCTTGGCGTGACGGTGGATCTCCTGTCGATGAAGTCCACCGGTAGTGGCACGACCGACCTGCGGCTCACCAAGATTGCGCCGGTCAAGTCCCAGGTGAAGGTGACCTCGCTGGTGAAGATGGGCATGCCGAAGAACCAGATCATGGAGATGAACACCACGATGCAGATCGACATGGCCTCGCGCTGAGACGCGTCGTGAGCCTCCCGACTTGCAGCACCCGCCTTTTTTCATTACACGGCGCGCCATGAGTCTTCAGAGAACACTTGCCATCATCAAACCCGACGCCATGGATGCTGGTCATGCCGGTGCCATCATCGCTCGAATCCACGAAGAGGGCTTCACGGTTCGCGGCCTGCGGCAGCTCCACCTCACTCAGATCCAGGCCGAGGGCTTCTACGCGGTTCATCGAGGGCGCCCCTTCTTCGATGAGCTGGTGCAGTTCATGTCCCGCGGGCCCATCATCGTCCTGGCCCTCGAGGCTGAGGCGGCCATCGACAAGTGGCGGGACGTGATCGGCGCTACCGATCCTGCCAAAGCGGCAGCCGGCACGATTCGTAAGCTCTACGCTGCGAGCCTCGGCGAAAACGCTGCTCATGGCTCGGACGCGCCAGAGACGGCGGCCGTCGAGATCGGCTACTTCTTTCCAGGCTGTGAGGTGAGGCCGTCGATTTGAGGTAGACTGCCGGAAAGGGGGGGACCATCGAACCTCAGGATGAAAGCGCAGGGAAGGTCGACGCCTCCGGTGTGATGGGCGAGTGCGTGATGTCGGTCTACGGCATCGCTCGACTGCTCGGCAGCCGGGACATTGGGCCAGCCAAGCTATTGCCGCCTATCGAGGCCTTCAGCGCCTCTGCCCAGCAACACTGGGACCTTCTCCATGAGCTCTTTGCTGAGCTCAGGCAGCAAGCGGTTCGCTCTGGCGGTTTAGTCGATACGGTGGCGCTGGTCGAAGCTGAGGCTCGCCGGATATGTGGCGAGATGAGCAGCGCCTTCAACCAGCCGTTGAAGCTGAAGGCCCGGCAGCGGCTCGAGATGGAGCGGGCGGCCCAGCGCCTTGGTGGAGAGCTCGAGGCCATTCGCTGGCTCAGCGTGGTGACCGCGGCCGCCTTGCAA
Source organism: Myxococcales bacterium (assembly GCA_030590865.1). GTDB lineage: Bacteria > Myxococcota_A > Polyangia > Polyangiales > Polyangiaceae > JAPYTK01. Next base: position 2,287 of record JAUVCD010000598.1, read on the forward strand.
CCCCGCATGGCCTTGGTCTCGCCAGACGAGCTCTTGGGCGACCAGTGGCGCACCGGCCCTTTGTTCGTCGCTCAACAGGTGATGTTGGCGGTTCCGCCGGGCCTGCCGGCCAAGCTTTTCGGCGATCCTCGCGTGCTGCGGGCGTTGCTGGAGCACTCGGTGAAGACGGTCCACGCTGCCGGTGCCCATCCGCCGGTGCTCGGCCTTCAGGTGGATGGCTCCCACGTGCGTCTGCTGGTGGGAAAGCCTGACGACCACCTGGCGGTGACCATCGAGCAGGTGAAGCTGCCGATGGGGGTGTCGCTTGCCATCGAAGAACCGGTCCTGGCGGCGGTGGCCGAGTGGGCCGGGATAGGGGTGGTCACTGAACCCGGTGGCGGGTTGGCCACCTTGGCGCTACGGGCAGCCTGAGCGGTCGCCATCACGCTGCTGGCTGAGCGCCGCCGTGCTAAACACGGCACATGACCGACCATGCCGAGCTCGAGCGGCGGATCGACGCTGCCTACGAGGATCGCACGCTGCTGGACCACGCCGAGACCCGTGCTGCCGTCGAGCAGGTCCTCGAGCATCTCGACAAAGGACGGCTCCGCTCGGCCTCGAAGGAAGACGGACAATGGCGCACTCACCCATGGGTCGGTCGAGCCATCCTGCTCTATTTCGCCATCCGAGACATGGCGGTGCACGAAGTCGGACCTTTCGAATACCACGACAAGATCCCGCTCAAGCGAGGCCTGTCGGAGGCCCAAGTGCGCGTCGTCCCGCCTGGCACGGTTCGTTACGGTAGCTACCTCGAGCCGGGGGTGGTCGTCATGCCCGGCTATGTGAACATCGGGGCGCGGGTCGGGTCGGGCACCATGGTGGACACCTGGGCCACGGTGGGGAGCTGCGCCCAAATTGGGAGAGAGTGCCACCTGTCCGGTGGCGTCGGCATCGGCGGAGTGCTGGAGCCACCAGGCGCCCAGCCGGTGATCGTTGAGGATGGCTGTTTCATCGGCTCCCGCGCCATCATCGTCGAGGGCGTTGTGGTCGAGCGGGAGGCCGTGATAGGCGCAGGCGTCGTCTTGACGAGCTCGACGGTGGTGATTGACGTCAGCGGCGAGCAGCCGGTGGAGCACCGGGGGCGGATCCCGGCCCGTAGCGTGGTGATCCCTGGGATGCGCAACAAAGCATTTCCGGCAGGCGAGTTCGGCGTGCCTTGCGCCCTGATCATAGGCGAGCGCCAGGCATCGACGGACCGAAAGGTCTCGCTCAACGCTGCCCTGCGCGACTACGGCATCCTCGCCTGAGAGCGGTGGGCCGCGCGAGACCGTCGTTCCGCGACCGCCGGCATGGCGCCGCTGGTGCCGGGAGCCAGGCGGTCCAGTCCGGTCGCGAGCCTCGGGGCAGAGGGGCTCACCCATCCCTGTTCTTGACCGGGGTCGGACGACACATGAAGATCCCCTTTCGCCCCTTGGGGCACCCACCGTCATGAACTCTCTTGCAGCCCTGATCGTAGAGCGCGGCGTCGCCACCTTTGAGGAGGTGGAGCTCGCCATCGGGAGCATGCTGCTGTTAGGCGGCGATCTGGGCACCAATCTCGTCGACAGTGGAGTCCTGCAGGAGAACACCCTGCAGCGTCTCTTGTCCGAATACCACGGGATGCCCATTGGGCCGCCGGGCCAGCTACCGCTCTATGGATCAGAGCTCGAGGATCTCCTCCCCAAGGAGATGGCCCGTCGCGCTCACGTTCACCCGGTGAAGCGGACCGAGCGCATCCTTCATCTAGCCGTTTGTGGGCCCCTCGACTTGGAGACCGAGACGCAGCTCCGCCACCAGGTGGGTCTAGAGCTTCACATCGAAGTCGTCGCCCCCTTTCGGCTGATCGAAGCTATCAGTCGCAGCTGTGACGTGCCGCTGACCGAGCGAAATCAGCGGCTGCTCGACCAGCTGGAGGTGGGGTCGAAACGGGAGCCGGCTCAGCAACAAAAGACGGACCGACCGGTCGCGGCCATGTTCGGTGCGACCGCGCCGTATCGGCGAATGGCCGAGCGAGCTGATGGCGTGGTGCCGTCGGAGCAACAACCCAAGCCTCGCCTCTCGCGGGCAGCCGCCCGATTGATCGAGAGCGTGTCCCCACCGGAGACGTTGGATGGAGTCGGGCCGGCCGAGACGGCCCCCCGGTCCCCCGAGTCCGGTGGCATCGTCATCGTCACCGAGCCTCCGCCCACCACCGCCAAGCCGAAGCGGATCACCCAGCCCTGGGCGGAGGACGAGGAGGAGGGAGACGGGGAGGGCACAGAGGGAGCAGAGGACGAGGAGGGCGAGGTCAAGCGGAACACCCAGCCGTGGCGTGACGACGCTGAAGCCGTCGACGAGCTGCCGTTGTCGATCCGCGGCGAGTTTGATGCCCAACTCAGCGAGGCGCCTCCGTCGGAGGAGGCGAAGATCTCGGAGGACCATCGCTCGTTCCGCCACCGAGGACCGTTCACCCGCGCCCAGGCCGAGCTGGCGATTAGCCAGGCTCCTGACGTCCAAGCGGTGCTCGAGATTCTGGTTCGCTACGCCCGTCAGTTCTTCGAGCGCTGCGTGCTGTTGGTGGTACGGAGCGACCAGGCGCAGCTACGCCTCTCCTATGGTTTGACCGCCGACCGTGCGTCCTTCGCTGTGTCCCTGGCCGAGCCGAGCCTCTTCAATGAGGCCGTCGTGAGCGGTGATCCAGTGGTGCGCCCCTTCGGCGCTACCGGTCTCGATGCACGGATCAAACACGAGCTGACGGCCGGCGACGAGCCCGTTGCGGTCATTCCACTGCAAATCCGCGAGCGCATCGTATCCCTCTTCTACGGCGACGATCGGGCCGATGGGGTGGACAAGGACGCCGTCGCCGATGTGACCGATTTTACCGAGATCTGCGCCCACGAGATCACTCGGATCATCATTCGCCTGAAGCGACGCGGGCGCTGACAGACAAAAAAAGAAAGGCCGGAGCGTCTGCCCCGGCCTTCCGTTTTCCTCAAAGCGAAGCGGCTACTTCGCTTCCTTCAGTGCTCGATCGATGAGCTTCTTGAACTTGGCAAAGGGCTGAGCCCCGCTGAGGAAGTACCCGTTGATCACGAAGCCAGGGGTGCCGCGGATCCCTGACTTGTCCGACTTGGTGATCGACTCGTCGATGTAGGCCTTGTGGGTCTGACCGTCCAGGGCTGCTTTGACCTTGCCCGCGTCCAAGCCCAGCTCCTCGGCGTAACCGTCGAGGGCTTGGCGCTTGAGCCCCGGTGCCTTCTGACCGGTAAAGAGCCTGTCGTGCATCTTCCAGAAGCCGACGCTGCCTTTTTGTGTATAGGCCTCTCGTGCCAGCTGGTGCGCCAAGGAGGCTTCTTTGTGGAACGGCAAAGGCTTGTCGCGCCACACGATCTTCACCTTGTCTCCATAGGTGTCCATGACCTGCTTGATCGTCGGATTGACCCGACCGCAGAAGGGGCACTGGAAGTCGGAGAACTCCTGGATCACGACCTTGGCGTTCTTGCCGCCCTTCCAGGGGGCGTCCTTCGGTGGCGGGCCGACGTCCTTCTTTTCCGGCGGCGGTGGCTCCTTGCCGTTCTTGATGATCTCGGCGTAGAGATCCTTGGCCTTGATGCCCTTCTTGAGCAGTGCTTCGGCCTTGGGAAGCTCTTGGTCGATGATGGTCTTGAACTTCTCGAAGGGCTGGGCGCCAA
>JAUVCD010000742.1 GCA_030590865.1 Myxococcales bacterium
GAGCCTCTCGGCCATCGCCACCAACATCGACGTTCGGGTCGGTGGCGTCTACTTCATGATCTCCCGCGTGTTGGGCCCCGACTTTGGGGGCAGCATCGGCATCACCCTGTTCATCGCCCAAGCGATCAGCGTCGCCTTCTATACCATCGGTTTTACTGAAGCGACCTTCCTGGTCCTGGGCACGCTGCTCGATGAGAGCACCATGGCCTCAGCCCAGGCCATGCACCTTCCACAAATCGTCTCCACCGTGGTGGTGGCTGGTCTGTTCGCCCTCACCTTCAAGGGCGCCGGGGTGGCACTCAAAGCACAATACGTGGTGCTGGCCCTGTTACTGCTGTCGGTGGCGAGCTTTCTGATCGGCGGGGCACTCAAGTTCGACGCTGAGCTGCTCGAGGCAAACAAGAGCGCTGCCTTCACCTCCGAGGTGGGCTTCTGGACGGCCTTTGCAATCTTCTTCCCTGCCGCCACCGGCATCTCGGCTGGCGCTAACATGTCGGGAGATCTGAAGGACCCAGGCAAGTCCATTCCCTGGGGAACCTTGCTGGGCATCATCTTCACCATCCTCGTCTACACGGCCCAGATCTGGTTGACCGCCGGAGCCACCCCCCGGGAGGAGCTTCAAGCCGATCCCTTCGGTTCCTTGCAGCGGATGAGCATCTTCGGACCGCTGGTCGTCGCAGGCGTGTTCGCGGCTACCTTGAGCTCCGCCCTCGGCAGCTTCCTCGGTGCACCGCGGGTGCTGCAGGCCATGGGCCAGGACCGACTGCTACGACCGCTGATCTTCTTTGGCAAGGGCGCGGGTCCGGACAACGAGCCCCAGCGCGCGACGGTGCTCACGTTCTTGATTGCTGCCGGGGTGATCTGGGCCGGGGACCTCAACGCGGTGGCCGAGATCATCTCCATGTTCTTCCTCATTGCCTACGGGATGATCAACCTGTCGGCCTTTGTGGAGAGCAAGAGCTCCAACCCGAGCTTCCGCCCTCGCTTTCGCTTCTTCCATTGGACCACCGGCCTGGCAGGCGCCATCGGTTGCGTGGTGGCGATGTTGAAGATCAACGACACCTATGCGCTCGCCGCTTTCGCCATCACGGCGCTCTTGTATTTCTATCTGCGCAAACGGGACATTCAGACCAACTGGGGCGACGCCAAGCGGGGCTATATCTTCCAGCGCACCCGGGACAACCTGCTCTACCTCGAGGGCTCCAAGTTCCACCCCAAGAACTGGCGCCCCATCTTGGCGGCGATCAGCCGCGACGCCTTGACCGATCCAGGGCTCGTTCAGGTGGGCGCATGGCTAGAGAACCGCCGCGGCCTGTTCACGGTGGCCGAGCTCTGCGAACGGCCGGACGGGGAGCTCAAAGCACACCTCGATTATCGCAAACAGCGCCTGGACCAGCTGCGTGAGAGCTTCGTGGCCAGAGGCATCGTAGCCATGCCCGAGGTGGTGGTGGTCGATCGACTCGACGAGGGCTTCACCACCTTCCTGCAGAGCTACTCGGTCGGCGGACTACGTCCCAATACGGTGCTCTTGTCCATTCCCCCGGCCACGGACGTCGAAGCACGGCAACGCTTCGTGTGCCAGGTGGTACAATTGCTCACCTTCGAGCTCAACCTGGCCTTGCTCAAGCCCGGCGAGTTCGTACTCGATAAGCCCAAGCGCACCATTGATCTGTGGTGGCGGGGCACCCGCAACGGCAGCCTGATGGCCCTGCTGGCCTATCTGGTGACGCTCGATCGAATGTGGCACGGCGCGACCATTCGCATTTTCCGCGCCGTAGGTGACGCAATAGCCGAAGCGAAAGCCCGCGAGCAATTGGCTGCCCTGGTCAAACAGGCCCGCATTCAAGCTCAGGTCGAGGTGTTTCAGACGAACGATCCGCCTGGTAAGTTCATCGTGGAGCGCTCAGCCGGCGTGGCTGATCTGGTCCTGCTAGGGCTGCGGCAGGAGGCTGTCGAGGGCTTTGGCAACACCCTGGCCGGTCTGGAAGACGCCCTATCCCGACTGCCGACGACCCTGCTCATCTGGTCCAACGGAGACGCCGACCTCTTCGCGTGATTCGGGTTAGTGAGACACTTCTCGCTTGAGCTTGCGAGTCATCAGGCCGACGACCGCCTCAGGCACCGCCAAATCCTCGTACAACATGCGGTAGACCATGTTGCAGATGGGCATTTCGATCTCTTCGCGACGAGCGAGATTGTAGACACTCTTGGCGGTCTTCACCCCCTCGGCCACCTGCCGCATGTCGCGAACGATATCGACCAGGATCTTCCCTTGGCCCAAGCTCTCCCCAACCGAACGATTGCGACTCAGCTTCCCGGTGCAGGTCAGCACCAGGTCGCCCATTCCGCTCAGGCCCGCGAGGGTCAATGGATTGGCACCACGATGAACCGCCAGCCGCGAGATCTCAGCCAGCCCCCGGGTGATGAGCGCCGCGCCGGTATTGGTACCGAGGCCGAGACCTGATGCGGCGCCTGCCGCAATGGCAATGACGTTCTTGAGCGCTCCGCCCAACTCGACGCCGGCTACGTCGTTGCTCGAATAGATGCGGAAGTAAGGGCTCGCCATCATGCGCTGAACCTGCTCAGCCAGCTTCTCAAAACGAGACGCCACGCTCACCGCCGCCGGCTGCAGCATTCCAACCTCCCGAGCGAAAGAGGGTCCGGAGAGAAACGCCAACATGGGGTGATAGACCATGGGCAACACGTCTTCGATAACCTCGGACATGGTCATGAGGGTCCGATTCTCGATGCCTTTGGTGGCGCTCACGATGGGCACGCCCTGGGGCAAGTGGGGTGCCACCTGGCCCATCACCTCACGAAGAACGTGCGAAGGCACGACGCTCACCACCAGATCTCGACCCGTCACGGCGGCAGCCAGATCGCCAGTGGCGGACAAATTGGGGGGCAGCTCGATGCCTGGCAAATAGGTGCGGTTCTCGTGATGCTCGTTGATCTCCTCGACCACCTCGGGCTCGTAGGCCCAAATGGTCACCGAATCGCCCTTGGTCGCCATCAGGTGGGCCAAGGCCGTCCCCCAAGCCCCAGCACCAATCACACCGACAACAATCGCCATGGGTTCCCCTTCCTGCAGGTCACGGCCCGGTCCAGGCCAGCAACGTGCTTGGCTCAGCGGCCTCCCCTTGTCAAACGCCATGCTGACCCCAGCGGCCGGATCTGCCTAGAATGCAGACACCATGGCCGAGGGGACTGAGGATCCGGGAACACAGCAGGGCGATCCAAGCGAAGCTCTTGACGGGGCATCGGACCAGGAGCGCGGGAACCGAACGGCGATCGAGGACACCCGTCGTCTCGTCGAGCTTTTTCTCTGCGAGGAAGGGCAGCTCGAGAGCTTTCGGGACACCTGGCTACCACCGGACACCCCAGCAAACGCCGAGCAGCTGCGCGCTGCGCGCTCGCTGCTGCACCGACTCGCCAATGTGCTGAAGGCCCCGGGCATCGAGGCCTGGATGACGCTGGCCGGCGCCGCAACAGCCCTGGACGCTGGGCAGGAGGAAGAGTTGAGCGTCGAGACGAGCGTGCAGCCTGCGCCGATAGCGCCGCCAGCACCTGCCAAACCACCCGTTGTGGGCGCGACGATGATGGACGGCTCGGCGCCGGAGGCGGTATCGCCCTGGGCACGAAGTGATGCGCCCGGGCAGGGTCCGCCACCGAACGCCCCCCCCCCAGCCGCTGGGGCTGGCCCTACCGCCCCAGGCATGGTTCCGACGCCTGAGGATGACGTCTCGGCGCCAGATGGACCTGACCCGACCGCCTCCCCGCGCTCGGCCCCCGCCCGGGTCACACCGCCCCCTCCCCCCTCGTCACCGACCGAGCTCTCGCCTGGCGCCGTGCCCCCTGAACCGGACTCGTCCGCCGACTCGAAACCGCTGGTCGCGGATGGAGACCCGCTACCCGCTGCCGAGACCAACCGCGAGGCGGCGCCAGAGGAGGAGGAGGAGGACGAGCTGCGCGAGACGGTCGCCGTCGAGACCTTGAGCCCCCTGAAGGAGGCGCTCGCCGAGGACCCCAGGGCGATGAACCTGCCTGATCTGACGATCCAGCAATACGCCTCCTTATGCGCCGAGCGAGAAGTGAAGCCGGCAGAACGAGAAATGATCCACCAAAAATACGGGCTCCCCGACGACGCGGCCAGCGAGGCGCTCGACGCGCACTGGCACCGCTTATTCGACACTCAGCCGCAGGTACGAGAGCGGTGGCAGGACCTTCACAGCCAATACGTTGCCTGGCTCCGCCAACAGGGATGACGCGGCAGCTTCGCTGTCCAACCCGATTCGGTCACCCCGCCACGACCGCATCTAAGATGTCGTAGTCCCGGGAGCGATTGAACGTCTCGAGCTGCT
>JAUVCD010000965.1 GCA_030590865.1 Myxococcales bacterium
CGCGGCCGCAATTGGCCACAGGTGCCTCCGTGACCAGGCCCGCATCACGGGGCCGGGTGTTGGGGGGGCGGAGATCGATCTCGCCGTCGAGTCGCCTTCACTCTGCGTCGTCCTCGTAGTCACAGAAAGAGACGTAGGGTGGTGGTGAGCTCGGATCGAGCAGCCGAAGGCTCGAGCATGTAGCTGGCATTCCCTGGGGGTGGGGCGGACAGTCCTCATCCTGGGTGCAGATGAAGGGCAGCCGGCCATCAGGTGTGGAGGTGGGACAGTCCCGGCTGCATTGATAGCTCCGACCCGCCGCACAGCAGGGGGTGTTGGGCGCGCAGTCGTCGGGGCCATCACAGGCGAAGCTGAAGTACGGGTGGCCCCACGGCCGGTGGTCGCTCGGGGCGCGCATGCAGTCGCTCGCGCTCGCCACACAGCGCCTCTGGCCGTCGTCGTGCAGACAGCAGATGGGACGCACGGTGGGACAAGTCAGCTCTGCGCACACCACCGGGCCGGCGGGGATACGGCAAGCGCTCAGATGGGGCGCGCCGCCGCGCATACAGATGCCTTCACGGCACCCGGGGTGGTTGGGGTCGCAGCGCTCGTAGGCCTCGCAGAGCCCCGGCAGACACGCGCTCCCTGTCTCGTTCACACAGCAACGTGTGTCGTCGGGGCAGTCCGAGCTGTCGTCGCAGGCCACCCGCGCCGTGGGCGGGTTGTTGAGCGCCATCTCACACTCCGAGGGCGAGGACTCCGCGGGACCGTATGGACGATTGGGTGGGCTCACCGGGACACAGGCCGGCCCCTGCGCAAAGTGGCAGCACACCTCACGGCCGGCGGGACAGCGGTGGGGGCCGCACACGACCAAGCCGGGTGTGGAGGCTTCTGTCGAGCCGACGGACGACAGCAGCGGCGGCTCGACCGTTGTGGGGGGTGTGGACGACGGGCAAGCGACGAGGCCGAGGCCGACAAGCAGCGCCGCAGAACACGACGCGAGGAAGCGCTTCACGGCCGGCACCACGCCGCGGCTCCTCGTGGTTCGAGGATTGGGGCTCACGGTTGTACGGTGATGGTCATACCTGAACGAGGAGACCTCAGCGAGCATCTCGAGGCGCGTCGCTCAACCCATCGGCGCTGTCCCACGGAGCGCCCCCCCCGGGCTCGGACTCGGCGATGCACGACTCCACCGCGCTTGCTTCAGGGCTAGTACTGCTCGAAACAACCGATGTCCGGCGCACTGCCCCCGTAGGGCGCCGCGGCAGCCAGTCCTGCATCGACCAGATCGCTGTCTGCCACCAGCCGCATGAAGTCGACGACCGGCAGGCTGCCGTCCGACGAGCGAGGGCCGAGCAGTGGGCCATCGTCGACGCTCACGAAGTCCTCAGCGGTCACCGTGAACGAACTGTCGGCATCCCACGAGTTGTGAGTGCTGGTCACCTCGGGTGGAATGCCCGATTCGTTGGGCGTGCCGAGATCGAGGCTGTTCTGAATCACCGTGGAGTTTGGCGCGAGATCCCAACCGAGGGGCCGACGGCCGTTTTCGAAGGAGGCGCAGCCATCCAGCAGATAGGGACCGCCGTCCATGCGGAAGCCGAGGTGAACGTTCTTCCAGGACAAGCAGCGCTCGGCGCTGTGCCGGCCGCTGTCGCTGCTGTAACCCAGCTTGATTCCCTCGCCCCACTCGGCCTCGAAGCCCGGCGTGCCGGTCATCGTCCCCTGGGAATCGTCGCGGCCAGCGAAGCCGGACCAGCATTGACACATGGCCACTGGGTTGGCGGCCCAGACCAAGTCGTAGTTGTCGTCCAGATTGTTCCACGCGCGGCAACCGGTGAGCGTCACGTTCTCGCCGCTTTTGATGCGGAAGCCGTCACCGTGCTGATAGAGGTTCTCGGCCACATCCTCACCCGGCCGGGTCAGGTGGTTGGCATTGTGGTGGGCATCGCAATTCTTGAAATGGATGTCCTGCACGCTGGCCCACTCCTCCTCGACGATGAGAAAGCCATGGCCGGCCCGCGAGGCGGTTCGGCCATTGTAGCTGGCCTCGATGAACACCAGATCCACGTCCCGGGTCGCCTCCTCCATGAGCACGGCGGCCCCACGACCATTGGTGAGCAAGAGAGGTCCGTAGATCCTCCAGTGCTGAGCATCGTGGAAGTACCACGTCGGGGTCGAGCCACCTTCGGTGTTTCCCTCAGGGATGTTCGCTCCGTCGATGATGACCTGCTCACCTGGAGCGCTCCGGATGATGATGGGATCTGCGGCCGTTCCGCTCATGTTGAAGAGCGTCCGATCGGCAGGCACGTAGGTCCCACCGCGGATGATGATGACGTCGCCGGGCTGGGCGCTGTCGATGGCCTGCTGAAGGGTCGCGAAGGGTTGAGCCTCGCTCCCGTCGTTGGTGTCGTCTCCGTTTTCAGCCACATACCAGTCGGCGGGCTGGAGAGTGCAATCGAGGTCCGGGCCGTCACATAGCCCAGCGTCGATGAGCGCCTGGTCGCATTCGTAGTCGCCGTAGAAGTCTTGGGCGGCACAAAGGTCGCAATCGCCGGACTGCCCGGCAGCCGAACAGATGACGCTGTGGAGCTCACTGCCCACGCCTGCGCCCAGCAGATCGAACTTGGTCAGGCAGCCCGTGGGTGCGACGGCACCGCCAGTGCCCGACGACGACGAGCTACCGCCGGTCCCGGATGACGACGTCGAGCTGCT
>JAUVCD010000281.1 GCA_030590865.1 Myxococcales bacterium
GCCCTCGCTGGATCGGTGATCTGTCTGGTGGCCTTCGTGCTGATCGAGCGTCGGGCCGCCTCACCACTTTTGCCGCTCGATATGCTGACCACCAACATGGTGCTGCTACGGGCGCTGACCGTGCAGTTGCTGACCTACGCCGGTGCGGTGGGCACCAGCTTCCTGTTCAGCCTCTACCTGCAAGAGGCCCGTGGCTGGAGCGCCAGCGAGGCCGGCCGCATCCTGATGATCTCACCGGTGCTGATGGCTTTGCTCGCGCCTCCGAGTGGGCGTCTAGCCGACCGGGTGCGGCCCCAGCTGCTGGTGCTCGGTGGAGTGGCGCTGATCGTGGCCGGAACCGTCATGGCCTGGATGGTTCCGGCGACCGGGTCGCTGACCTTGTTGGTGATTGCGCTGGTGGGTCACGGCACTGGCTTCGCGCTGTTCTCCTCACCCAACATGGCGGTGATCATGAGCACCGCACCACGGGAGCGCACCGCCCTGGTCTCAGCCTTGGCGGCCCAGATGCGTACCCTGGGCATGGTCGCCAGCATGATGCTCATCACCTTGTTCCTCGCCGTGCACGTGGGGGACGAGGGGCTTAGTGCCGCCACTGTGCCAGGGCTGCTCAAGGCGATGCGCTGGGCCCTGGGCGGCATCGGTTTGCTGGCCCTCTGGGCGCTGGCCACGGCGGTGCGGGATCTGTTGGGGCAGCGTGCCTCGCAGCGGCGCCCGGCGGGTTGACCAAACGGTGGGGTAGCGGCGGCGGCCTCACCTCGGGCTGTGGCGGTCGCGCCCGTGCGACCGTGCTACGCCGACGGACATGAGCATCGACAAGCCCGCGGGCAATGCCCCTGTGGCCCGGCACGTGTTGACCATCCTGGCGGTGCAAGACTTGCAGCGGTCCGCGGCGTTCTACGGCCAGGCCTTCGCTTGGCCTGTGCAGGTGGACACACCGGTATACGTCGAGCTGGCGCTACCGGACGGACGAGGCCTGGGGCTGTACCAGCGCGAAGGGTTTGGCAAGAACACGGGCCAGGTGCCGACGGTCGTGCCCGCAGGTGAGCTTGCGGGCCACGAGCTGTACTTCCACGTGGACGACCTGGCTGCCATGGTCAGCCGCCTCGGCGATGCCGGTGCACGGCTGCTGTCGCCAGCTGCAGTGCGAGACTGGGGCGACGAAGCCGCCTATTTCGCTGACCCTGACGGCAACGTGATCGTAGTGGCTCGTCCTCTTTCCGTGGCAGCGGCCCGCTAGTCCTGACAGGTCGGGGGCCCAATCGGTCGGTTCGATCTTGGCGCCACCGGCGGTGGTCTCGAGAGGGGTAAGGTGGTGCCGAATCGCCTCCAGTTCGGTAGAGTCATTGCATGGGACTGTCGACTCGTGCGCTGTGGCTCGTTCCGGTCGCTTTGCTGTTGGGGATGCCCATCGGCTGCCCCGAATCCGACTCGGCAGCAGGCGGCGGCGGGAGCGGCGGGAGCGGCGGTTCTGCGGGTACGGGAGGCACCACGACCACCACGCCTAGCACCGGCGGCTTCTCGGGAAATCTCGTGGACGGGGAAGACTTCACGATTACCGGCGAGGGCTTTGGCACCAAAGATCCCGTCGAGCCGTGGATCTGGGACACTTTTGAAGCCGGCACCGCCGGCGAAGAGATTCAAGGCTGGGGGCTGTGGAACGACTCAGGCTTCCCCGCGCCCCAGACCACCAGCGCCGAAGCTGCCTCTGGGGCGCAATGTGCGGCGCTCAACTTCGAAGACCATCAGAGCCACAACTCGTTGCTCCAGTATCACGACGATCTGCAAGAGCAACTCTACGGGGCCATTCGCTACAAGGTCGTCAAGACGGGCGGATACGACTCGCGCAACATCAAGCTGTTCCGCTTGTTGGGGACGATGGGCGGCGATCCGGTGCACGGCACTCCGGTGATCGCCTGGGGCGGCATGGATAGCTCCAGCGTGTTGGATCTGAACGATCCCGAGCCTTACGATGAATACAACGGCTGGATGATCGCCAACTCAGGGGGCGGCGAGTGCAGTGGTCCCAGTCGCATGTACGGGGATTCGCCCCGGGACGAGTGGCACGCCCTCTCCCAGTGGATCGTGCTGAGCGATCCGGATGGCGCCGACAACGGGACCTTGGGCCGGCGGCTCAACGACGACTTCAAGAGTGAGCAGGATGTGACCAAGTGTGCGGGCAGCACCAGCGACGGCCTCGACGAGGTCGCCATTGGCCTCTACCTGGCTCACGATCGCAACGTCGATGACGATGGCGATGGAGAGGGAGACGGTTGGGTCTACGTCCAGACCGACTACATGATCTACGTGGACGATGTCTACGTGGACATCACCTTGGCCCGGGTGGAGATCTGCACCAGTCAGGTCTGGGAAGAAGGGGCCTGCCAAGTTCAGATCCCCCACACCACCTGGAACGACACGACCATCGAGCTGACCGCTCACCAAGGGGCACTGCCCGCAGGTACCCCGGTGTTCCTCTTCGTCGTGAACGGAAGCGGTGCCGTCGGATCACCGGTCGAAGTGCAGTTCGACTGAGCTGAATCTGGTTGGCGTGCCAGGTAGAGTCACGCCGGCTGGCCGGGAGGCTTACTCCATGTCGGCGAGGCAGGCGTTGAACTGGTCTGCGCACATGTCGCCAACGGCAGCGCCCTGACAAGCCAGGCAGTTGGGACCGTCCTCGCCGCCGCCGGTGCAGCGCACCGGGCAGTCCGCCTCGCAGTTGCCCTCATCGGCGCCGCAGATGCACCCGTTCAGGGCGTTCAGCATGTCCCACGAGCTGCCGGCACAGACCAGCTCCTGGGGGTCGCCAGCAGGGCACTCGGTGATGCAGGCGCTGACGTAATCGCCGCAGCCCAGGCAGGTGCTGCCACCGCCGCCGCCACCGGTGCCGCTGGTGCTGGTGCTGGTGCTGGTCGAGGCACCTGAGCCTCCGGTGCCGTCGTCGTCACTGTCACCACAGGCCGCGAGCGTGAGAAGAAGCGTGCCGCTGAGCGCCCACAAGAAAGTCCGAGTCATGTGCTGTTCTCCAGGTCCAGATGTTGTAGTTGTGAACACGGTTTCTTCGCGCTCGAACTAGCTGACTGGCCCTGTGACACAGGCCCGGTCCAACGGCAAGGTCAGGACCGAGATCATGGGTCATCGAGAGTTGTGCTGCAGTGGCGGTTTGCTGCTGAAAGATGGGCCTTGGCAGGCCACCAGGCAGCCTCTGGCCGAGAAACGGCTGGCCGCGGTGGGCTGGGTCATTGGGGCGGTGATCCTCTCCGGCGTTGGCTGTACCGACGAACCCACGGTGGCGCCGGTTGACGAGCGCCTGGAGATCCTGGGCCGCTGCGACAGCTTCAACCCGTTGCGCGAGCCGTTCTTTGGCGACACCCACGTGCACACCATGTTGTCCCTAGACGCCAACTTGCAGGGCAACCGGCTCTCTCCCATCGACGCCTATCGCTTCGCCCGAGGTGAGGAGGTGGGCATCCAACCCTACGATGAGCAGGACAACCCGCTGCGGAAGCTCCAGCTCAGCCGTCCCCTCGACTTCGTGTCCCTCTCCGACCACGCCGAGTTTCTGGGCTTGGTGAAGACCTGCCTCGATCCGGCGCTCGAGGGTTACGACAGCGCCGAGTGCGAAGAGTACCGAACCGATCCGGACACCGCCTTTCTCTCCCTCAATTTCCGGCTCGCCCTGCCGCAGGGAAGCGCCTCGGCGCCGGACCCCTGCGATCCCAAAGATGGCGGCTGTCCGGCCGCCCAGCTCAGCGGCTGGACCGATGTTCAAGAGGCGGCCGAGGCGGCCTACGACCGCACCTCGGCCTGTACCTTCACATCCTTCGTGGCCTACGAGTGGTCCGCGTCGCCCGCAGCGCTCAACCTGCACCGCAACGTTATTTTTCGGAACCACGTCGTGCCCGCTGAGCCGACCAGCTACTTCGATGAGAACTTCGCCGAAGGGTTGTGGAGCAAGCTCCGCGAAGGCTGTCTCGATGCCGAGGGCGCGTGCGATGTGCTCGCCATCCCCCACAACTCGAACCTCAGCTCAGGTCTGATGTTCGAGACGGTGGACGATGATGGGGATGCCATCGATGGGGCCTACGCCCTGACGCGCGCCACTCTCGAGCCGCTAGTGGAAATCTTCCAACACAAAGGCGACTCCGAGTGCTTACCCAACAGCACCGCAGGGGATGAGCTCTGTGACTTCGAGAAGCTGCCCTACACCTCGTTGTCGACGGCGAACCTGGGGGGGCCGGTCGAGGAGCCTGATGAGCAGGACTTTCTGCGCTGGGCTCTGGGTGAGGGGCTTCGGCTCGGCGCCTCGATTGGTCAGAACCCCTATCAGTTTGGCATCATCGCCAGCA
Organism: Myxococcales bacterium; assembly: GCA_030590865.1. Taxonomy (GTDB): domain Bacteria; phylum Myxococcota_A; class Polyangia; order Polyangiales; family Polyangiaceae; genus JAPYTK01. The sequence goes on from JAUVCD010000281.1 coordinate 4,347, forward strand.
CCGACACCCACCTCGGCACGCCTGGCGCCGTGGAAGAAGACAACTTCCCAGGTCATGGTGGCGCCGGCTTGACGGTGCGTGACGAGCTACCGCTCGGGCTACCGGACCGGACCTGGTTCAATCCTGGGGGGCTGGCGGTTTTGTGGGCCGAGGAAAACTCGCGGGAAGCGCTGTTTCTCGCTATGCGGCGGCGGGAGGCCTACGGCACCAGCGGCACCCGCATGGTGCTGCGGTTCTTTGGTGGCTGGGGATACGACCAAGCGCTCTGCGGCAGCTCGGAGATGGTCGCGGCAGGCTACGACGGCGGCGTTCCGATGGGTGGCGTGCTTCCTGAGCAAGCTGGCGATGCGCCACGCTTCATTCTGTCGGTAATGCGCGATTCGTCTGGCGACCAGCTGTCCCACGTGCAGATCGTGAAAGGCTGGCTCGACGGCGGTGAGCCTCGCTGGACGGTTGTTGACGTGGCCGGGGATGCCAACAACGGCGCTGATGTCGATCTAGCCTCCTGCACGCCCCAAGGTGAAGGGGCCGACGCGCTCTGCGCCGTGTGGACCGATCCGGACTTCGACGCTACCGCTCCCGCCCTCTATTACGCCCGGGCCATCGAGAATCCGAGCTGTCGTTGGCACGTCTATCACTGCCGCGCCGGGGGGGTCGACTGCGCCGTCCCGAGCACTATCACCGAGGGATTCGAGGGCTGCTGCGAAGACTATCCCGCCACTCAACAGGAGCGCGCATGGAGCTCACCCATCTGGTACGCGCCTTAGCCCGAGCCGCAACCCGCCGCCCGCTGGTGAGCTTCGTTCTCATCGGGCTGCTCTTGGTCGGGGCGCGCCGCGTCCTGGGGACGGTGGCGCTGCCGCCTCGTCCGCTGGTGGTGACCGTCCCGGCCAGCGCCGAACCGGCGGCAATCGATCGCGCCGTCGACGACAGCATCCTGGTGGACTTCGGCGCCCAGACCCACCGGCCGCAAGCCGATCCGGCCATCGTCGCGCGGCTGATTCAGAATATGCGGTTCGTGGACGATACGCTCTCCCCCGAGGCGGCCCTCCAGCGGGCGCTCGAGCTGGGCATGGATCGGACTGATCCGGTCGTGCGCCAGCGCTTGAAGTGGTTGGCTCACCAAACTCTTGCCCGGGCCACCTTCGAGCCAGCTACCGACCAAGAGCTCCAGACTTACGTGGATGAGCACCGAGAGCGGTTTGCTCGTCCACCTCGGGTCCGCTTCGCTCAGATCTTTTTGAGTCGACAGCACCGGGGCGAGGAGTTGGCGCGGGACAGTGTGGTACTGGCGGCCAAGCTGTCCGAACAGCGCCCGCCCATCGAGGCGGCCGATCGGCTCGGTGACCCCTCGCTCTTGCCCCGCCACCTTGCCTGGGTGAGCGCTCGCCGTATCGACGGCCTCTTCGGTCTGGGGTTCGGTCAGCAGGTGGTGGCCGCGACCGTGGGTGAATGGACCGGGCCCATTGCTTCGAGCTTCGGTTTGCACTTCGTCTACGTGCAAGAGCGTCGGGACGGCAGCTTGCCACCGCTGGCCCAAATCGGTGATCAGGTCGCGCATGAGCTGGAGCGAGATCGGCGGGACGGGCGGGTCCGGCAAGCGGTACGACGAATGCGACAGGCCTACCAAATCCGTCTGGAGGCCAGGCCATGATTCGGCTCGTACTCGCGGTGTGGTTGCTGCTGCTGCTCTGGCCAGCTGTGGCGGCGGCTCATCCCCTCGCGCCGGTCGGTCTGTCGGTCCAGGAGACCGGCGATGGGGTGGAGCTGGAGCTGAAGTACTCTCGGGTACAGCCACGGGGCGGAGCGGTGTTCACTCCCCGCTATCCTCCGTTCTGCAAGCCTCTGGAGTCGCCCACCCGCGAGGATGGCCGAGCGGTGATCAAAGAGCGCTACCGGCTTGGGTGCAGCGCTCCGCTCGCCGGGTCGGGCGCAGCCTTCGGCGTGGCCGGGCTCGGGCAAGCTTCGGTGGACGGGGTGGTTCGCATCCAGCTCGCTGACGGGCGGGTTCACCATGGGCTGATCGATCCGAACAACGACATGTTCGTGGTGCCTGCAGCTCAGAGCGCCCTGTCCGTCGCTGGCGCCTACCTGTGGTTGGGCTTCGAGCATCTGGCGCTGGGCTTTGACCACGTCCTGCTGGTCTTGGGGCTAACGTTGCTGCTCCGTCGTCCCAAGCGGGTACTGTTGGCGCTGACGGCATTTACGGTGGGCCACGCCGTCTCGTTGTGCACCGCGACGCTGTGGTCGATTGCTTTGCCGCGAGCGCCAGTGGAGATCGGTATTGCGGCGAGCTTGATGTGGATCGCCTGGGAGATCATGGGCCACCGGTCCGGTGAGTTGCGTCGACCCTATGTTGCCGCGGTCGGGGTAGGGCTGGTGCACGGGTTGGGCTTCGCGACCGCTCTCGCCGAGGCCGGCCTGACCCGTCAGGAGCTGCCCCTCGCCCTGGCTGGCTTTCACCTGGGCATCGAGCTGGGCCAGGTGCTCTTCGTTGCCGCGGCCCTGGCCTGCTGTCACTGGGCGGACTCTTGGGCGGACTCTTGGGCAGGCTCGGTCAACCCCGTGCCGACCAAGTGGCGCGCGGCGCCTGCTCTGGCCATCGGCTCGATCGCTGCCATGTGGTGCATCGAGCGGGCGATGGCTGCGGTGGTGTGACTGCGAGACGCTTACCAGCGTCGAGGCGTTGCGATGAGCTCGCCGGCGGCAGCAGCCGATAGCGGTTTGGCGAAGTAGTACCCCTGGCCGAACTCGCAACCCAGGCGACGGAGCGCGGCCAGCTGCTCCTCGGTTTCGACGCCTTCGGCCACCACCGGTTTGTCGAGGCTTTGAGCGAGGCTGATGATCGTCTTGACGATGTGCTCGTTCTCCCATTTCCCCATGTTCATCACGAAAGAGCGGTCGATCTTGATGACGTCGATCGGAAAGCGGTGCAGGTAGGTGAGCGACGAATAGCCGGTGCCGAAGTCATCCATGTACAGCTCGATGCCCAGGTTGCGAAGCTGGAGCATGCGATATCTCGTCACCTCGCCATGCTCGAGCAACGAGCTCTCGGTGAGCTCGATGTGGAGCCGTTCACCCACGATGCCCGTTTGATCGAGGATGGCGCTCACCTCGTTGACGAACTCCCGCTGGGCGAGCTGGAGCGCCGAGGCATTCACGCTCACGGTGAGGTGGGCATGGGCTTCGTATTCGCCGTGCCAATGGGCCAGCTGGCCGCAGGCTTCAGCGAGCACCCATTTCCCAATCTCGACGATAGAGCCGTTGTCTTCGGCGAGGGGGATGAACTCGTCGGGACCGACCCGGCCGCGCTCAGGATGATTCCAGCGCACCAGTGCTTCGAAGCCTGCGAGTAGCCCGGTGGTCAGGTCGACCAGTGGTTGGTAGTCCAGGTACAGCTCTTGGTTTTCGATGGCCCGGCGCAGGTTCGACTCGAGGGCCAGCCGCTTCACGACGTTCAGTCGGATTTCGGTGTCGTAGAACTCGATCGTCGAAGCGACGTCCAGCCGCGCTTGGGCGAGTGCAGCGTTGGCATCTCGCACTAGCTCCTCGGCGTGTTCGTAGTCGCTGCTCAGCACGACGCCGATGCTGGTGGTGGCAAAGACCTCCCGACCGGCGACGGCATAGGGCTGGGCCATCGCTCGGGTGATGCGCTTGGCGGCCCGCGCCGCTTGTTCATCATCGGCGACCCCCAGCAGCGTCACGGCGAATTCATCGCCACCGACTCGCGCCAGGAGGCTGTCAGGTGGCAGGTGCTCGCGCAGACGTTTGCCCAGCTGGATCAGCACGTAGTCGCCCACCTCGGGGCCGAGCCCGTCGTTGATTAGCTGGAAGCGGTCGATATCGAGCACTAGCAACGCGAAGGGCGTTGCCGTGTCGCCGTTGCCAAACATCAGCGAGCCGAGGCTCTCCAACAGGCCGACGCGGTTGAGCAAGCCTGTCAGATTGTCGTGGGCGGCGTCATGGCGCCGCAATTGTTCGACCCGCGCCCGTTCGTGCACCTGGTGCTGCAGCTGGGTGTGGGTGGCGGTCAGCTGTGCTTCACGAGTCGTGACCGTCGCATCGAGCGATTCGTTGAGCGCCCGCACGTCCTCCAGCAGCTCGATCACATCGATCCGTGCTTCGACGATGGCCCGCAGTTGGTGGAGCACCGCTGCCAAGCTGTCTTCGATGGGTTGGCTGCTGGCACAGATGAGCAGCCGGTAGGGCTGCCGCCGCTTGCGGACCACGCCGACGACCACTTGCGAAATGGGTGCGGGCTCGACGATCGAGCCCAAGAGCCTCGGCCACGGTCGCTCCTCGAGGGTTGGGAGCCGCAAAAACCCGCCGTTGAGCAGCTCCCCCCAGGACGCATCGATGCCGTGGCAGTGCCCTACGTGCGAGCCTTCCCATTCGTGGGCGTACTCGTGGCGCACCTCCATCTCGTCCTCCATCCAGGAGGCGACGGCGCAGTAGGCAAGACCCTTGATCGAGCCGAGCCGTTGCACGAGGGTCTCGAAGATCGCCTCGTCGTCCGCGGCGTCCACGATGTCCTGCGCCACGCCGCCGAGCAGCAGCATGTCGTCGGTGGCCGCAGCGAGATACTCGTTCTCTTCAGTGAGGCGGCGAACTCGGTTCTCGAGCTTCGCGATCAGGTCGTCTTCAGTCATCTAGGCGGGGCGCGCCTTGGGGGGGAAAGGCGCAACGGTGTCCACCATACGCTATTTGCGTCGATGAGGGACCCTCTTGACGACAGGCCAAGCCCGCGCGGCCCGTCCGCGCTGGCAGGAGCGGCGGAGCCTCAGGCTGGGGTGATGTTCTGGTTGACCCGGAACAGATTGTCGGGGTCGTACTCCTTCTTCACCTGGGTAAGTCGGGCATGGTTCGCACCGTAGGCGCCCTCAATACGCTCGTCCTCGCCTTCGCTGAGGAAGTTGACGTATACGCCGCCTGTCGCAAACGGTTGGGTGGCCTCGTAGAACTCGCGCGCCCAGCCGATGCAGGTCTCGTCCTGGTCAGGCTTCTCCCACCGGGTGTGGACGTTCATCACGAACTCGGCGTCCCGGTGTGGATAGGCCGTTGCGTCGCTAGCCACGCGATTGGTGGCTCCGCCCATCTGAGCAATGAAGATCTCCGATTGCGGGCTGGGCAGCTTGGCCGCGTAGTGGACCAGTTGGTCGATTAAGCCATCGCTCAACTCGGTGAAGTTGTGCGACTTCCAGTAGTTACGGGCGCCTGGCGTGAGCAGCGGGTCGAAGGCCTGCTGGAAGCCAGCAAATGGGTGTGGGCCGATCCCGTCTCCAAGTGGCTTGCCAAAGGCTCGCAGAGGCGCCATCGCGCGCTCGCCGTCGGAGGTCGGACCGTTGTAAAGCGCTGCCAAGATCAGCACCTTCTGTCCATGAGCCGCTTCGGGAATGAACGGAAATGGCGGCGCGTCACGCAGGACGGCCCAGACGCTGAGCTCCTCAGGGCAGTCGCTGGCCAGCTGGCGGTACTTGCGCAGCGTCTCGGCCGCCTTGTCGAAGGGAAAGATGATCGGCCCGGAGTAGACCTCAGGCCCGACCGGGTGGGTTCGAAACTTGAAGGAGGTGACAATGCCGAAGTTCCCGCCGCCACCGCGGATCGCCCAGAACAGATCGGGGTGTTGTTCCCGGTCGCAGCGCAGCCACTCGCCCTCGGCGGTCACGACCTCCGCTGCGACCAGATTGTCGATGGTGAGGCCGTGCTTGCGGCTGAGCCAGCCGAAGCCCCCGCCGAGCGTCAATCCGGCGACGCCTGTCGTCGAGTTGATACCGACGGGGACCGCCTGTCCGAAAGCCTGTGTTTCGTGATCGAGATCGCCCAGCGTGGCGCCGGGCTCGACCGTGACGGTGCGTGCATCGGGATCGACGCGAACGGAGCGTAACGTCGACAGATCGATCAAGAGTGCGCCATCGTGCAACGACTTTCCGGCGATGTTGTGCCCCCCGCCGCGCACCGATACCAACAGCTGGTGCAGCTTGGCGAAGCCCACCGCTTGCCGCACGTCTGCCGCGCCGGCGCAGCGCACGATCAAGGCCGGCCGACGATCGATCATGGCGTTCCAGATGGCTCGCACTTCATCGTAGTCAGCATCCTCAGGGAGCAGCAGGTCGCCGCGTAGCTGCGATCGAAAGTTGCTTAGCGCATCCTCGTCGAGCGTCTTCGTGCCCCCGGACAGTGCTTGGACCTTGATACTCGTCATCGCTCTCTCCCTGGATCGAGGTTTCATCGGCGCAGCGACTGCGCAGCAACGGCGGGCGACCCGCGACACCACGACTATCTACGACACAGCGGTGGGCGAGGTTTCGCTAAAACTACAAACCCAGAAAGGTGGGGGACTACGGCAGTCCCGCGGGGACGCGCTCGCACAGGTAGTCTCGAGTGTTCCCGCAGTCCCGATCCTCGAACATCAGCGGAGCGTAGTTCGGGTTGGCGAGCACACAGTTGGCGTTGGTGCCTTCGTTGGGTTCGCCTGGGGCCCAGCCGCCTGCCCACCATGGCTCGCCGTTGACCCACAAGAAGCTGCCCTCGACGAGCTGATCGTTGCCCCCCGTCCAGAACGACCCACTAGGGCCCTCCCCGTCGATGAAGTCCCGCTCGGCTGCCGAGCTGATGCCCACCAGATCCCAGCCCACGCCGAGGTTCTGACAGGTCAAGCGGGCGTTGGCCCAAGACTGGTTGGGGTCATACATGACGTAGCAGTGGTGGGTCATAGGATCGTCGAAATCCCGGCAGCCCGAGGAATTGCACGGGTCGCAAATGACGACCTGGCAGTCGGCGCCGCAGCCGTTCTGGTCGTCTTGGGCGTTGCCGTCGTCGCACTCCTCGGCCGCGTCGACCACGCCGTCCCCACAGGTGCCGATCCGCATGCGCAGCACGAACGGTCCGCCATCGCCATCCCACACATCGACCACTACGGTAGTGGTCTCGCCCGCCACCACGGGCAGGGCGACCACATCGGTTTCGAGGGCGCTGAAGTTCCAGTCACAGCCGAGCCCCTGGTCGCTGCTGCACTCGCCGTGCACGTGCAGCCAGTGGCTCTCGTAGCTGGGCTCGAGCTCCACGAAGAGCGTTCCGG
>JAUVCD010000144.1 GCA_030590865.1 Myxococcales bacterium
TCAGCACGACTCGGACACGACCGAGCCCGCCAGCATCACACTCCACGCATCGCTGCTCGAGCAAAACCACGAGGTCGGTGTGGCCGTCTTGGGCTCTGACGCCACCATCGAGGGCACCGTCGTCCGCAGCACCCTGCCCCAGGCTTCAGACCAGACAAGCGGCCGCGGCATCAACATTCAGGTCGACTCGAACACAGCCGAACGCGGCAGCCTCACACTCCGCACATCGCTCGTGGAGCAGAACCACCAGATGGGGGTGCTCGTTTTCGGCTCGGACCCGATCATCGAGGGCACGGTCGTGGGCCACACCATGCTCCAGACTTCCGATGGTCTGTTTGGCGACGGGATCGTGATCCTTTCGCCCTCCGCCCCTGCGAGCGCCCTCATCTCGAGCAGCCTCGTCGGATCAAACGCCCGCGCCGGCGTGGCCGTGTTTGGTGCCACTGCGAGCCTCGCGGCCACCGTGATCGAGTGCAACGTCATCGAGTTGAACCAAGAGAGCGCCGGTGACTCTGCCGGCACCTTCGACAACCAGGGCAACAACCGCTGCGGGTGCGGATCCGAGCAGACCCTCTGCAAGGCCGTGTCCGCAGGCCTCGAGCCTCCGGCTCCACTTGGGCCGAGCGAGTAGCCGGCTGCCAAGGCGGGGCGAATCGCTTCTGAGCGTTGCTCTGGGTCCACGACTGAAGAGTCTTGCTCGTTGCGCATTGTACTGATACGTACAATCCGATTCGGTATTATCCTGATGGCTAGCACAACCAGCTCTGACGACGACCTCACCGAGGTCACCAATTGCCCCTACTACCTGGTCTCGCGGGCGACCTTGGTCATCACCAACGTCCTGCGCCGCAAACTCTCAGAGGCGGGGATCGACAAGGTCAAACCCGCCTATCTGGGGGTGTTGATGAGCCTCTGGAGTGAGGACAGCCTCAAGATGGTCGAGCTCGGGCGCCGCGCTGGGCTCGAGCCGTCCACCATGACCGGGCTGCTCGACCGGATGGAGCGGGACGGGTTGGTGGTTCGTGCTGCTGACCCCAAGGATCGGCGGGCCCACCGAATCAAGCTCACCAAGGCCGCCCAGCGGCTGCAGAGCCGGGTCCTGGAGAGCGTCAATGAGACGCTGGCCGCTGTGCTCGAGGGCGTCTCTGAGCGTGACGCCGCGACGTTGAAGAAGACGCTCCGCAAGGTGCTGGCCAACGCCCAGCACAGATTGAGCTCCCAATGACGACATCCCATGACGACGACCCGCTCAGGCGGATCGGGTTTGCCTGTGCCTACGCGCCGCTGGCGCTCATCGATGCCGCAGGTTTTGTGCCCTACCGCATTCTGCCCATCACCGAGGCGCCCGATCAGGCCGGCACGGTGCTGCACGACAACATGTGCCCCCACGTCAAACGGATCCTCGACCGGGCGCTGCACGATGAGGACCTACTGCCGCTCTCGGGTCTGCTCTTCGTCAACAGCTGCGACGCCATGCGCCGATTGGCCGACGCCTGGCAGGCCGTGCGCTCCAGCCAGCCGTTGATGCTGCTGGACTTGCCGGTGACCGACGACGACCTTTCGGTGCGCTACTTCCGTAGCGAGCTCGAGCGGGGGCGCAACCTGTTGTCCGATTGGGCCGGACAGCCGGTGACCGACGAGGCCATCGTCGCCAGCATTGAGCGCTACAACCACCTGGCGCAGAGACTGGCGCAGCTGGCCGATCGCGCAGCAGCCGGAACACTAGTCGGTGGCCACGCCGAGCTTCAGCGCCTGCGTAACCGCTCGGTCACCGAGCCGATCGACAGCGTGCTGACCGAGGTGGACGCGCTACTGGGGTCCCAGGCTGATGGGTCGACTCGGCAGACGGCGTCGGTTCCCTTGTTCTTGTTCGGTAACGTGCTGCCTGAACCCGAGGCGGTCGAGCTGTTCGAGTCCTGCGGGGTCCAACTGGTCGGCGACGACCTGTGCACCGGATCGCGACAGCTGACCTCCATCGAGCTCAGTGGCACCGACCCGCTGCACGACCTGGCCAAAGGACTGTTACGACGGCCTGCCTGTGCGCGCACCTTGCCTGGGGGCGAGGCCGGCGCCCTCGCCAAACAGGTAGCCGATCGAGCCCAACAGTCCGGCGCCCGGGGCGTCATTGCTCATGTGATGAAGTTCTGCGACCCCTATCTCGCCCGACTGCCTGCCATTCGTGAGGAGCTCAAGTCCCGCGATCTGCCGGTGCTCACCCTGGAAGGGGACTGCACCCTGCGCTCGCTGGGGCAACACCGCACTCGAATCGAAGCGTTCGTGGAAATGCTGCAAGGAGACGCGCCATGATGTTGGGCTACTTCGAGGATCTGATCGCCGGCGTGGAAGCCAAGCTCCAGGCAACCCCGCCAGGGGAGCCCCGAGCCCGCAAGACCTTCGTGCTCGAGACGGCCAAGCTGGGCGCGCGGCTCTATTCGGAAAACAGCCGCGTCGCCTGGTGTGGCGTGGTGGTGCCCTTCGACTTGATGCACGCCATGGGCGTCACCTCCTGTTTCGCTGAGTTCGTGGGAGCGATGCTCGCCTCCACCGGCACCGCCAGTCCCATGCTGGAGGTGGCCGAAGACGCCGGCTATGGCACCGACGGATGCAGCTACCACCGCGCCGTCACCGGTGCCGCGCTCCAGCGCATGATGCCCGAGCCAGACTTCTTGATCGGCACCACTGCGCCGTGCAGCGGCGGGCTGGCCGCGATCGAGAACCTGAGCCGGGTGTTCAAGAAAGACATGTTCGTGTTGCATATCCCGCCCCAAGGCGGAGACGAGGCCATCGGGTTCATCGCCGATCAGCTCCGTCGGCTGGTGGAGTTCGTCGGTGAGCACACCGGCACACCGCTGGACCCGGCGCGGTTGCGCGACGCCATCGACAAGTCCAATCAGGCGCGGGAGCTGTTGGTCGAAACCTACCAGCTGGCCCAAACCGTCCCGTCGCCGGCCCGCAGCCGCGACTTGGTCAACTTCGGCATCGTAGTGGCCCTCCTGGCGGGCAGCGACGCAGGCGTCGAGGTCGCCCGCGCCTACCGGGATGAGTTCGCCGCCCGCGTCGCAGCTGAGCAGGCCGGCGTCCCAGGCGAACGACTACGGCTGCTCTGGATCCAGAACCGTATCCAGTTCAAGCACGATCTGGATGAGCTGCTCGTCAGTGAGCACCGCGCAGCCATCGTGGTCGACGAGCTCAACGACATCACCTGGGACGCCGTCGATCCCGATGACCCCTTCACTGGCATGGCTCGGCGCATCCTGTCAGTCCCGTTCTGCACCGGCACGGACCACCGCATCCAAAGCCTGCAACGGCTGGCCAAGGACTACCGCGTCGATGGCGCCATCAACCCCTGCCACTGGGGCTGCCGGCAAGGCTCGGGCACCCGCGGTTTGGTTGAGGCCGGCCTCAAGCGTGCCGGCGTGCCGGTCCTCAATCTGGAAGTGGACTGTATCGACACCCGCAGTTTCGCACCTGGGCAGCTGCGGACCCGCATCGAAGCCTTTCTCGAGATGCTCACCGAGCGCCGCCAGACCATCGGGCAAGCTTGACCAGAGAGGAGCGCGACCATGTTCTACCTAGGCGTGGATGTCGGCAGTCTGTCTTGTGATGCCGTCCTCATCGACGACGAGGGCTCGTTGAAGGCCTGGTCGGTGGTGCCGACCGGTGCGCGCAATCTCGAAGCGATCGAGCGGGCTCGCAACGAAGTACTGGCGAGCGCAGCGGTGAGCAGTGCAGCGGTTGGGGCGACGGTGGCGACGGGCTACGGCCGGGATCGAGTGGAGGGTCGGCTGGCCTCGGTGACCGAGATCAGCTGCCATGCTCGGGGGATCCACGGTCTGCTGCCTGGCACTGACGTGATGATCGACATCGGCGGGCAGGACAGCAAGGCGATCGCCCTGAACAAGCACGGTCGGGTGACCGAGTTTGCCATGAACGACAAGTGTGCAGCCGGCACCGGCCGCTTTCTCGAGGCCATGGCGCGGGCCCTGGAGGTCGACATCACCCAGCTGGGCGCGATGGACGAGAACGCCACCGGCGAGGTGTCCCTGAGTAGCATGTGCACCGTCTTTGCCGAGAGCGAGGTGGTCTCGCTGATCGCCGATGGCGCCGAGGTGAGTGAGATCGTCAACGGTCTACACCGCGCCATCGCGACCCGGACCCGCGGGCTGGTCCGCCGCGTTGCACCTCAGCTGGCGGACCTGAACGTGTCCATGTCCGGCGGCGTGGCCCGCAATCGGGGGGTCGTGCGAGAGCTGAGCAAGGTGCTGGACCGCGACATTCGCGTGCCCGCCGACCCTGACATCGTGGGCGCCCTGGGGGCGGCGCTGATTGCGAAGGATCGGGCGGCGGCGGCAGCCTAGCCCGCATTCCACAACCCCACCGCCAGGTACGGAGGGGCGTCGACCGAGCGCGTCTTGGTGAGCAGCTGGACCGCTGCCTCGGTGCTGGGTGTCTTGCTCGAACCTGGGAGGAACCCTAGGCTCCGCCGATGACGGAACCAGCCCCTACCACGGTCAATGTCGACGACGTCCCCGAGGAGGAATACCTGGAGGGCGAGCACTGGGGCCACGCCTACAAGGTGCTCACGCCTTCGATACCGCGGGCTGGCCATTTGGGCGTCAACATGACGCGCCTGCCGCCAGGGCGTACCGCCTGTCCGTTTCACTATCATCAGAAGGAAGACGAGGTGTTCTTCATCTTGTCTGGACGGGGCTGGCTCCGCTACGGCGAGCAGCTAAGCGAGCTGCGTCCCGGTGACTGCGTGTCCTGCCCTGCAGGCACCGGCAAGGCTCACCAGATCGCCAATCCATTCGATGAAGATCTGGTCTACCTGGCCATCGGCCCAAACGACGATCACGAGGTCTGCGTCTACCCGGACAGCAACAAAGTCATGGTGCGCAGCCTGAAGCGCGTCGGCTATTTCGAGAAGGTCAGCTACATGGACGGCGAGCCCGATCAGCCGAAGATCTTCGAGCTGATTGAGGAGCAGAAGCGCTAGACCCATGTCCCAAGCGGTGAGGTGCTGCTCGACCTGTGGGACCCGGACCATTGGCGCTGGGACGGCTCGGCATGCTTCGAAGCTCCTTCCACCGTAATTCTCACCCTGCGTCGCTACCCGGACGGCAGGCACTCGCTGGTGGTGACCATCGATGCCGACCGGCGTACCTATGACGTCACCGGAGACTTGGGCGTTGACGAGATCCGGGTAGCGCTGAGCGTGATGCTCGAGCGGGTCTAGCTCGGCGGGAGTTGGCGGAAACGCACAGGAATCGAACCTGCCCAGGACAGCAGAACTGCCCCACAACGGTTTTGAAGACCGCAGGCCGCACCAGCTAGCCGAGCGCTTCCACGAGTCTTCTACTCGCGCCGGGCCGGCGCTCCAAGTACCCTCGATGCCGTGCGTCATGTCGTCATTGGAACCGCCGGCCACGTGGACCACGGGAAGACCGCGCTCGTCTACGCGCTAACCGAGGTTCACACCGACCGGTTGCCTGAAGAGCAGCGACGGGGAATCACCATCGAGCTGGGGTTCGCGCCCTGGCAGATTTCCGACGACGTGCGGGTCAGCGTCATCGACGCACCGGGCCATCGCAAGCTGGTGCACCACATGATTGCCGGCGCCAGCGGCATCGACCTGGTGCTCTTGGTGGTGGCGGCCGACGAGGGCGTGATGCCCCAGACACGAGAGCACATCGCAGCTTGTAAGTTGCTCGGCGTGGAGCGGGCGGTGATCGCCATCACCAAGCTCGATCGGGTGGACCGTGACCTGGCCGAGCTGGCAGCCGAGGAGGCCCTCGAGCTCTTGGAGACAGAAGGCATCGCGGCCACCGCCGTACTCTGCTCGGCCAAGACTGGAGAGGGGGTCGACGAGCTGCGGCGCGAGGTGCTGTCGGTGATTGAGCAGACCGAGGACTCGGACGATCGCGCCCAGCGAGTCCGGCTGTCGGTCGATCGAGTGTTCACCGTCAAAGGTGCGGGCACGGTGGTCACCGGCACCCTGGTGTCAGGCTCGCTCTCCCTCGGAACGCCGCTGCGCATCTTGGGGCCTGAGCGGGAGCTCAAGGCCAGCACCCGGGGCTTGCATGTACACGGCGAGGCGCAAGAAGCGGCCGCCGCGCCGACCCGGCTGGCGATCAACCTGGGAGGCGTGTCGCTCCAAGACGTGGCTCGTGGCGATGTCATCACCGATGACGCTTACGGGACACCCACTCGGGTGCTCGACGTGTGGCTGCAAGCACTCGAACCGATGCGCCGAGGCTCGGAGACGTCGATTCACATCGGCACCGCGCGAAGCACGGCCAGACTGCAGCCGGTGGCCAAGGTCGAGCAGCTGACCGAGGGCGGGCTGGCGCGGCTGAGGCTCACCGCACCGCTGGTGACGCTCGGTGGGGACCGCTTCGTGCTCCGAGGGGCGCGAGTCGACGGACCGACTGGCGCAGTCGTCGGCGGTGGTGTGGTGCTCGACGCGCAACCGCCCAAGCGCGTTCGGGCCGCCAAGCGAGATGGGCTGCTCGACGCCCTACATCGCAAGGACGCCGCCCAGGCGTTGAGCAGATTGGCGGCCGAGCAGAGCCCGCGACCGTTGTTGGCCTCGGCGCTGCCCTCACGTTTCGCTATCGACCACGAACAGCTGAAAGAGGCTGGGGTGGCACTGGTCGGTAGCGGCGAGCTGTTCGCGGTGGCCCAGGTGGGCTGGCTGACGAAGGCGGGGCTCGAGGCACTGAGCGCACGAGCCCTCGAGCTGGTCGGCACCCACCACAAGAACGCGCCGCTCGACGTCGGCCTCAAGCTTCAGACCTTGCGAGAGCAGCTGACGGCCATCGCTGGCGAGCAGGCCTCCGCCGAAACGATCGAGCGGCTGACGAAGAAGCCCAAGCCCAAGCTAATCCTCTCGACCGACAGCGTGCGACTGCCGAGCTTCAAGGGGGCAGAGCAGAACAAGGCGGCCGCCAAGGCGCTTGCCGATGCCACCGCCATGGTGAGCAAGGCTGCCCTATCCGGGGTCAGCGAAAACGCCTTGGTGGCTGAGCTGGGCGTGGACCTCCAGCAGGTTAGGTCGGTCTTTGCCGCCATGGTGCGCCGTCAGGACGCGGTGCGGGCGGGCGACCTCTGGTTTGACGCCAAAGCGGTCACCGAGCTTCAGGGCCGCGTCGAGGCCCACCTCGACCGGGAGGAGAAGCTGACCATCGCCCAGTTCAAAGAGATGACCGGTCTGGGCCGCAAACAGTCGATCCCCTTGCTCGAGCACTTCGATCGTCTCAAAGTGACACGACGCGACGGCTCGGTCCGCTTCAAGGGCCGCTGACCGGGAGCCCACCGGGCGGCTCGAGAGGAAACGACGCAGTGTTCGGCTGGTTCAAGAGGAAAGAAGAGAAGGCTGATCGGAAGCGGGCCACCGTGCTCTACGACACGGTGCGCGCGGCGCTGGACGACGACGATGACACCACGGTGCGCATCGTCGCCTCGGTGGCGGCGCTCCTGGTGTGCGTGGCCTACGCCGATCTGGACTACGCGCTGACTGAAGAGAAGGTGCTTCGCGAGACCCTGGAGCGGATCCACGGGCTGAATGAGCAAGGCGTCGCGACCATTTTGCGGATGCTGCGCGAGCATACGGTCACCATCACCGGTGCCGAAGCCACCAGCTACAGCCGCGAGTTGCTCGAGCTGACCGAAGAGGACTTCCGCCTCGAGCTGCTCGACGTGCTGCTCGATCTGGCAGCCTCAGACGACGAAATCAGCGTGGCGGAAACCAACATGCTGCGCGGCGTGAGCGTCGCGCTGGGCTTGACGCAGCACCACTACAACGCGTCTCAAGCTCGGCACCGAGAGAAACTGGGCGTGCTGTCGAGCAGAGGCTGAGGCTCCGCGAAGGACGGGGCCGGCGACATCGGGGAGGCGGCCCACCTGGGGCCCTTGGATCGAGCTGCGCCGGGTGGGCGAAATAGAGCCAAGATAAACGCGATTCCGCGCAACTGGCCGGAGCTGACGGCGATGGATGGGTATGGGCACCCAAGAAATCAAACTCTCCGTCGCAATCAAGCACGCCTGTCGGGGGCCTCCGCCACAGGCCAGCCGCCGCCTGCGCCGCTCACCGAGCGCTAGAACTTGGCCGCCCAGGACGGCAAGTGGAGTGAGGGTGCGCGGCGTGCCTCGCCGGGACTGCCAAATGGGTAGATCCTAGACGCCAGGTGGGAAAGCATGAGGTCAGCCCTCGGGCGCGAGCTCACCGTTGCATTCACCACCAACACTTCTTCACCGTGTCGTGACACAGCGGCGAGCGTGCTCTCCGTGCGCGACGGATCCACAGCGCCAGTCCCTGGCGCGGGTCCTGGCGGCGATGCAGCTCCCGGCGGCGGGGCGGGTTGTGGGTCGGTGGCGGGGGCTCACGCTGGTGCTCCTGGCGCTGGTGCTGGTGGCCTGCGGTGCTGAGCGGCCGGCGAAGGTGCCGGGGGAGAGCGACATCACGGTGTCGGAGGTGACCATCCGGCCAGCCAAAGACACCGAGCTCACGGTGGACTACGGCCCGCTGTTCCAGCGGCTCGGGATGCGACCTGACAGCTTGCTGCTGCCAGGACGCTACTACAGCGAGTTTCGGGAGAACGAGGATCGCCGCCGGCTCATCGCCTACTGGCAGACCTACGGCTACTTCGACGTGGAGGTCGCGCCACCCAAAGTGGTGCACGACGAGGGCGAAGAGTCGGTCGCGATCACCTGGACGGTCACGGAGAATAAGCGCTACTCCATCCACTCGGTGCACTTGTTGCACGAGCCCAAGGGCCACCGAGACGAGTTGCTCGAGATGATCTCTTTCTCCGCCGGGGAGACGGAGGTGGATCTGGAGAAATTCCGTTACGTCCGCCGCGCCATGGCCATGCACCTACGACGAGCCGGCTATGGGCACGCGCGGGTGTACAGCCGGGCCTTTGTCGATCGGGATGAGCGGGACATCCACTGGTACTACTACGTCGACGCCGGGCCCAAGACGCGGGTTCGCTACATCGTGGTCGACGGCAACGTGCGGATCCCGGCGGAGCTCATCATCGAGCGCAGCGGGCTGAAGTACGGCGAGACCTACGACTGGAACAAGCGCTTCGACGGCGAGTTCCATCTGCTCGACACCGGTGCTTTCGCCTCGACCTTCATCCGGGCCGACGTGGACACCAAGTTCCACGTACCGGGTGACGCGCCAGACACGGGGGGCATCCTGCGGGAGGAACAGGTCGACGAGGACGGGAATCTCATCCCTCGCGATCTACCCGAGCAAATCGACATCAAGATCCACGTCGTCGAGGCGCCGAGCCAACAGCTGCGGGTTCGCGCTGGAGCCGAGTTCGACCCGACGCGTATCGATACGGCGCTCAGCAGCCGGCTCTGGCTGCGCAACTTGTTCGGTCCCTTGCATCACTTGGCGCTGGAAGGACGGATTGGTTACGGCTGGCTATGGCGCGACACCACCGACGACCCCACCGGGCTCTACGGTGAGGCGCTGGCTCGTTACGTGAAGCCCATGGTGCTGACGCGGCTGCTCGACTCGCGCGTCACGGCACGCTTCCGTGACGAGCTCTATCCTGGCTATCACCTGCGTGAGCTGACGACCGGGCCGGGTCTGCGCTTCACCATCTGGCCAGGCCGCGCCAAGAACTTTCACGGCGGGGGGTTGTTCTTCGATACCGACCTTTTCTTCCGCTGGGGACAACAGGTCGGATTCGGGCCCTTCAGTCCTGAAACTCGCGCCGCCCTGTCGCTGGCCGATGACGACGTCGCCATCGGCTCGGAGCTACAAACCAGCCTCATCTGGGACGAACGCGACAATCCGGTCGAAGCCTTGAGCGGGCACCTGCTGGCATTGCGGACCACTTTCGCACCCCCCGAGCCGCTCGCCACCCACCGCTATCTCACGGTAGCCCCCGAGGCACGGGGCTTCCTCCCCTTGGGTGATTCCTTCGCCTTCGGTCTCCGCGCTGCGGCCAGTTGGGTCATGCTCGACAGTGAACGCGGCGTACCGCTCGGTCCGCGGCTGCTGGGCGGTGGGTCCTTCGGTATGCGTGGCTACGGGCGCCACCACCTGTCACCGACGGTATCGCAGTGCCGGACCGCCCCTGTCGTAGGCCCGTTGTGCCAGAGCGTGCCGGTCGGCGGATTGAGCTTGGCTGAGGCATCACTCGAAGGCCGCTGGTTGCCGCCGCTCAAACCCTACGGCGCCATCGTCTTCGCTGATGCCGGCGGTGCAGGTGCGGAATACAACCCCTTGGAAGAGGGCCTCAGCGTCGCCCTTGGCCTCGGCTTGAGGCTGCGCTTCTGGTACTTGCCGCTTGCCTTCGACGCCAGCTATCGATTGGTCGGCGAAGGGGCACTGCAAGCGCCTGAAGATGACCCTTTTCTGGTATTTTTCCGACTGGGGGAGGCCTTCTAGGTGGCTCGGCGCAGCAAGAACAAGACGGATTCGAAGCGTGGGTTCAAACCCCGCTCTCGGCTCCGCCGCATCGCCAACGTGGTCGGCATCCTGCTGGCCACGCCGGCGGTTCTGCTGCTGCTGCTCATTGCCATCTTGCATACCGGCCCAGCCCAGCACTGGGTGCGTGCCCAGATCGAGGAGCGGGTCAACGAGCGCCTCTATGGGAACCTGTCGGTTGCCGAGCTCGATTTTGCCTTGTTCGGCGACGTGGCGCTCCGCAAAGTGGTCATCCACGATGAGAGCGGTGACGAGATCATCGCCCTCGATTCGCTCGAGATCTCACTCGACTGGGCGAGCCTCTTCGAAGGCGCACCGGTCATCGAGCGGGTGGCCCTCGACGGGCTGAGGCTGGCGCTGGTCCAAGACGAAGAAGGCGTGCTGAACGTCAAGCGGTTGGTCAAGCCGCGCCCACCTGAACCGCCTAGCGACGAGCCCAAAAAGAAGAGGAAGACGCGCATCCAGGTCAAGCAGCTGCACATCGGCGGCGTGAACCTCTCGCTAGAAAAGGCTGATGGCACCCGCATTGCGTTGCAGGACTTTGGACTCGACGCCTCAATCGATGCCACGCCGGCGACGCTGACGGCCGTGGTGGAGGTCGAGCGCATCGTCGCCGGCCTGGTTCTGGAGAAGAAGAAAGACGGCCTATCGGTCGCCGTCTCGGGCTTCGAGACCGGTCTGTCGGTGGCCCTCGAAGACGGCGCCGGCAGCCTGTCCATTACGCCCACCAAGGCCCACGTCGAGATCGCTCAAAAAGGCACGCCCCTGCGCCAGGCGGATCTCGATCTCCAAGGCGTGACCGTTCAGATCGAGCCTGGCCAGCTGGCGGCCACGCTCGACAAGCTGATGGTCGGCGCCGTGATGCTCCGATCCTTCGAGGTCCGCGGTGGCATCGATGACGGCGGGCTGGCTGGGGAGCAGAAGGTGCAGCTGTTGGGGCTGCACGTCGACGCCAAGCGCGCCAATGGCCTGCTGGGACGAGAGCTGTTGGCGAGCGACATCGACATCGAGACCAAAATCGGCGGCCCGCCCGAGCTCATCAACATCAGCACCACGGTAGACACGGCAGGGGGCAAGCTCGGCCTCACGGGAACGCTCGACGCGTCCAACCCGAGCCAGCCGGACTTCGACTTGGCGCTCACCGGCACAGAGCTTCAGGCGGCCAAGCTAGTCATCTCGGACAAGCTGCCGCCCGTCGAAGTCAGCCGGATTAACCTCGGGATCCGAGGCA
The DNA here is from genome assembly GCA_030590865.1 of Myxococcales bacterium. Classification (GTDB taxonomy): domain Bacteria; phylum Myxococcota_A; class Polyangia; order Polyangiales; family Polyangiaceae; genus JAPYTK01. The sequence goes on from JAUVCD010000144.1 coordinate 11,682, forward strand.
CCGGAGCAAGCCGCGCTGACGCGGAAGTCGACATTGGGCTGACCATCGGCAAGACCACCGTCGATCGCTACACCCTCGACGGTGCGCTGCTTGCCGCTCGGTTCGATGGCGGTGCCCTCCGGATCGATCCGCTAGAAATCGACGCCTATGGGCACAAGCTCATCCTGCGAGGGCTGATCGATCTGGTGCAGAAGACCGTCGCGGTGCGGCTGACCATGGACGGCGACGTGGGCGCCACCCTCGACCGGCTGCGGGGAGCGGGCTTGAAGGTGAGCACTCGGCTGCCCAAGGGCGCGGTGCAGCTGCACGAAGGGGTGATCACCGTAGACGTCGAGGGGGATCTGGAAGGTCTGCTCAAGGCTGACGTCGGGATCAACAGCTTCGCCATCGCTGGCGGCAGCATCGTCGGCAACGTCCACGCCGAGCTGCTGCGCAACGTGAACGCTGGTCCGGACGAGAAGAAGATCGAGCTGAAGGCGCTCGAGGGCATCGTCGAGCTGCGCAGTTTGGGGCTGAAGCAGCTGCTCGCCCTACGAGGCAAGAAGCTCGACGGATTGACAGGTACCGTCTCGGGCAAACTGACCATCGACGATGTCCCAGAGCGCCCGCGGGTGACTTACCACCTCGAGACTCGCACGCAGGCACACGACAGCCCGCGGATGAAGCTCCATGCCCCAACGGTGGTGGCGACCGCCCATGGGCAGGCCAGCAAGACCGATCTGACCCTGAATCTCGACGTCGCGGGCCACGACGGTGCCAAGCGAGAAACGCTGCTTACCGCCGAGGTGGCCGCGCCGTTGCTCGTCACCGACGATCACAAAGGAGTCGCTCCTTACCGACCGCTGCAGGTCGAGCTGACGATTCCCAAGCGCCAGATCTCCGAGCTGCTTGCCTACCTGCCCAAGCGGCTACTGATCGACAAGAAGACGGGGAAGCCACGGAAGATCCCCGACGGCACGATCCAAGCTCACGTCCAGATCGAGGGCACCGGCGCACGGCCGACTGGCTCGCTGGCTGTCGACGTGGCCGTGCCGGCGCTCGGGGACCGCACCCAACGCCTCAAGCTCGACGGCACCATCGGCGGCAAGGGCGCCGCGGTAACCGTAGCCACCCAGCTGACCGGTTGGCTCGACGCCACCACCGATCCGGCCCTCGAAGGCAACGTCCAGGTCGAGCTGTCGCGCTCGCCGCTAGTGCCGGGGCCACGCCAACTGGGCTGGTCCCTCGATCTGAACGTCAAGCCTCAGGACCTGGCCAAGCTGCCCTTGCCGCCCGACAAGATCGCTGGCCTCAGCGGCACGGTGGGCGCTGAGATCGATCTCCAGGGCAACCGCAGCGATCTGACCGGATCGGTGCAGGCGACGTTCAACGACGTGGTGCGAGACGGCAAGGGACCTTTCAGCGGTCAACTGACGGCGCGGATCAAGCCAGACAAAACGTCCCTCGGTCTGGATCTGGACGTCGCAACGACCCCGGTGCTGCGCGTCAACGGGACGGTAGCTCGGCCCGGCACCGGGCTGCTGGCCGCGCTGCGGGACAAGACGCCTGGCAAGAGCACCGCCGACAAGCTGGGCAACCCGGCCCTCGACGTGACGGTCGACATCGTCAAGCATCCCATCAAGACCCACGCCAGCCTGAAGCCGGCCCTGGCCGAGCTACCTGGCAACCTGGCGGGAGCCATCCAGATTGGTGGCGACCTGAAGACTCCCACCGCCACCGGCGACGTCGCCTATCAGGACTTCAAGACGCTCAACGGCGGCCAGGGGCGGATTGGGGTCGCGCTGGAGGCGAGCGCCGAGCACATCGGAGCCCAGGTGAAGGTGGGCCAAGCTGCCGGCGCCGATGGCAGGGCACCTATCGACATCGTCGTCGGGCTGCCTCGCCCCGCACTCAAGCGCTACCTGGCGGCCAAGAAGTGCTTCACCCCTAGCCCCGCGGCACCAGCGGGCCCCAAGAACAGTGAACCGGGCGAATCCTGCCCCGAAGACGCCAAGCTGCCCATCGATGCCCAGATCCGCGCCCCTGACGCCGATTTGAGGGATCTCGTTCCCGCCTTCGCCCTCAAGGGCAGAAGCATGGAAGTCGGCGGCCGGCTGAGCTGGACGCTGGACGGCAAGGTGCTTCTCGATCCCAAGCCGCGCTATGGCGAGATCGGTGGCGAGCGGGTGAAGCTGCCGCCGATCGCACCGGAGACCAAGCTCGACGGCGCGCTGACGCTCCAGCAGGGCAGCGTCACCATCCCGGGCACCACCCGCCGATTCCACGACATCACGCTCCGCCTCCGGCATGAGGCGGCCTACCTCTATGTCGACGGCATCAGCGCCCGCGAGTCGGACCTGGAGCGCAAGGGCCGCAAGCTGGACATCGATGGCTACGTAGCACTGAAGCACTTCCGGCCCAGTCAGCTGAGACTGAACCTCAAGAGCGACCATTGGCTCGTGTCGGGCCACAAGATCGTAGGCCCCACAGATGCGCCACGCGGCACCTTGACCACGAGCATCACGGTCGAAGCCTTCTTCGACAACACCATCAAGACCGTCGATGTGCTGGTCCACGAGCTCGAGCTGCTGATCCCAGACCGTTTCCGCCGTGCCCACCAACCCGAGGCCGTCAGCCTCGGTGACGTGATCTTCTTGGACGAGACCCCGCTGCCGCCCGGCAAGCTGCCGGTGTCCCACAAGGCTCTCGAAGAGAACGCCGAAGATCCCTTTGCCGACGAAGCCAAGCCGGCCGTCGACCCTGGGCCCGAGCGAGGCCTGGACATCCACGTGCGCATCCCCAAACCGGTGCACATTCTGCAGTTCCCGATGAACCTCCACGCCTTCGGACGGATCGACGTGAAGCGTCGGGAGAACAGCAAGGACATCCACGGTGAGCTGTTCATGACAGGCGGCGATCTGTCGCTCGGCGGGCGCAAACACGCCCTCACCGAGGGCACCATCGGCTTCGGCCCCGAAGCTCCTGGAGGCTACCTAAACCTGTCCTTCGCCAGGCTGGAGCACAACGCCACGCTCCGCGACATCTCAGATGCCAGCGGCGGCAAATACGTGCGCATCCACCTGGAGGGACCGATCACCGACCGGAAGACGACCCTGGGCGGCGCCGGTAGCCCGGGCACGCTCTACGATCTGCTCTCGGTCCACAACGCCGGACGACCGCGCTACGGCAGCCAGCCCGACATGCCAGCCAGCAACACGGTGGACTATCCGCAGCACAACAACCTGTTGCTGCTCAGCTACCTGGCCGTGAACGCACCGCACATGCTGTTCCTCGATCGGATGGCGTCCTGGGCGGACGCCTACGACGAACGAAGCACCTTCGGCTACGGCCGTATGCGCCATCACGAAATGGAGGGCTACAACGAGGATGGCGACTTGCGCTTCCGCGGCCTGGCGCGACCCCGTGGAGCCGGTCAGAGCAGCTCGGAGCTCCAGCTGGACTATCTATTCAGCAACACGCCCCAGCGTGCCTTCGGCGTCGGCATCAGCGCCGGCGAGCGCCTCGGTGGCGGCCCGGGCCTCTTCTTCGAGTGGTCGAGCAGAGACTGAGAGCGCTGCCTGACAGGCCCAAGAATGCGCGAGAACGAGTGACTTTGTAAGAAGCAGGCCCGTCTAGCGGGAGCTCGCGTCCAAAGAACCGAGGAGCGCTGGGTCAGCGTGCTCCAGTAGCGACCTGGGCTGGGTCGGCCTGAGCTGGGGCAGCCTGGGTTGGGGCAACCTGGGCTGGAGCAACCTGGGCTGTGGATTTGTGGAGAGCCGCAAGGCGCCTCACCACAAGACCACAGCCACGACGACGGCGGCGGCGGAGATTTTTGTTGTTTCTTGAAACTCTGATTCCCAGGCCAATCTCCTGACGCAGTTGCGGTGTGCTCGACGGAGGTGAGGCGACCACGCGGAAGCTCCGAGTGGGCCCGGCTCGGCAACACAAAATGAAACCGTCGTCGCCGCCGTGGTTGTGGTCTTGTGGGAAGGTGCCGCAGGCGCATTTCCACAAATCCACAACCATTAATGGTGCCAACCCCATGCCCTGCCACGCCGGCGCCAAAGAAAGCCGAAATACCACTTGACCGATTCCGGGCCCACCGACCCAGCGCATTGAGGCCCCCTGCTAAGCAGAGCAATGGTGCCGCCCGAAGCCACGGTCTGCCCATTGCACTCCCATTAGGTCATTTGAATCGTCAAGCAGCCCCATAACGCCGCTGGCGCAGGCTCAGAGAGCCGAAATGGCGGGTGCTATGC
>JAUVCD010000709.1 GCA_030590865.1 Myxococcales bacterium
CGCTGACGGTAGAAGCGCTGGTTTCGAAGCCATCTATCCTCGTCTCTTAGAAGCCCTTGTACGGGTTGGGGCCCACCTCTTCGATGGTCTCGGCGAACTCCTCGAAGATCTGCGGGAGCCGGTCGTATTCGTCACGAGCCAATTCCACAATCTTCACGCGCTCGGACTCCAAGCTCAGTCGATCGAGGGTCTCTTTGACGTTCTCCATCCGCGTGGCGGCCAGCTCTGAGCCCTTGATGTAGTGACATTGATAGTCGTCACCCTTCTTGCAGCCGATGAGGATCAGGCCGTCGATGCCTCGGGACAGCGAGTCAGCGATCCACACCAGGTTCACGGCACCCAGGCAGCGCACCGGAATGATCCGCATCCAGGGGCTGAGCTTCAGTCGCCGAGCGGCGGCCTCGTCGAGAGCCGGCAGGGCGTCGTTCTCGCACATGATGGCCACCATGCGAGGCTTCTCTTCGTCCTCCTCGGGTACTTCCATGGCCTTGATCATGTTGCCCACGCCATCCACCGAGTATTCGGGGAAGGAGATGATGCGCTCCGGACAAGCACCGAGGCAGATGCCGCAGCGGCGACAGCGCAGCAGGTTGTATTCCGGCGTCCCCTTCTCGTCCTCGTTGATCGCACCGAAGGGACACTCTTCGGTGCACCGCTTGCACTGTGTGCATCGCTGCAAGAAGAAGCTCGCAATGGATGCGTCGCCAGCCCGGGGATGCACGGCCTTCCCGTTCTCAGCTGCAACGATGCACTGGACCGCCTTCATGGCAGCGCCCCAGCCATCCTCGGCGGCCTGCGCCACATCCATCGGCGCGTGGACCGTACCGGCCGTGTAGATCCCCGTGCGACGGGTCTCATAGGGGAAGCAGATGTAATGTGAATCGGCGAAGGCGTAGCTCAGCGTCGGCAGATCCGGGCCCTGCCGGTAGTTGAGGTTGAGGATCTCGGTCCCCTCGTGCTGCTGGTGCTCCTCGACGACCTTGGTGGCGTTCTCGACCTGGGTCTTCGATTCGTTCTTCTCGATGACAGCCTTGGCATCGGTCAGGATGCGAATGCTCTCGCCATCGGCCGAGTTGGGAACCATGCCGGTGGCCAGAACCACCATGTCAGCCTCAACCGTAACCTCCGCACCTAACAAGCTATCCTTCAGCTGGACCTTCAGCTTGCCATTATCGCCCTCGACTTTCTCGACGTCTCCACGGGTGAAGAGGCTGCGGGGCTGCTCCTGCACGCCGAGATAGAAGTGCTCCAACTGACCTGGCGCACGAAGATCCCGGTAGACGACCGCGCATTCCACTTCCGGGAAATCGCGATGAACCGCCGCGACCTGTCGCAGAGTCTTTGAGCAACAGTCGGCAGAACAATAGGGCAAGTGGTCCGGATCACGAGAGCCGGCACACTGAACAAATACGATCCGCTTGGGCTCCTTGCTGTCCGAGGGCCGCTTCAGCTTGCCTTCGGTGATCATGCTGTCGAGCTGGGTCGACGACACCACGTCGTCCAAGGTGCCACCACCTAGGTGCTCGAGCTTACTGATGTCGTAGGGCTTGCCACCGGTGGCCTGCACGATGGCGCCAATCTTGAGGGTCTCCTCTCCCTTGGGCCCCGACAGCGTTACGTCGAACTGACCCGGCTGCCCATTGATGAGCTTGGTGGTCGTGCCGGTGAGCACCCGCAGGTCGTCCTGGGATTTCACCTCGGCAATCAGATCGCCAATCTTGTTGGGGTGCAGCCGATCGTAGGGCGGCGCCTCGGGCACGGCATCCTTGATCTTCGCTTGGCTGCCACCCAGCTCAGCTTCCGCTTCGATCAGCACCACCGGGTGGCCCAAACCGGCCGCTGCCTTGGCCGCATTCAAGCCGGCCACCCCGCCGCCCACCACCAAGACGGTGCGGTCGATGGTCTCTTTGGACGGCTCTGTGAGCTCGAGCTTGACCCCTCGCGCACAGCCCATCCGAATCAGATCCTCGGCGAGCATCTGAGTATCTTCGTGACCATGCTCTTGGGTCCACGCCACCTGCTCGCGCAGGCCGACCCGGAACGATGCCACCTTGGTGGGATCGAAGAAGAACTCTTCCATCTTCACCCGCTGAGAGCAGGCGGCGATGACCACCGTGTCGACGCTACCGTCGTCGATGGCATCATGGATGAGCTTCACGCCCTCCGGTGAGCAGAGACACTCGTGAGCGGCATAGCTCGTGGCGCCATGTTCGGTGGCGACCTCTTCGAAATCCTCGGTGTTGACGGCCTTGCCGATGTCACAGCCAGTGCACAGGAACAATCCTACGTTTTCCATTACGCCCTCCTTCCTGCGGCGAACGCAGCCTTGGCTGCCGCACCGGTGGCATCCCGGGTCGACGCGGCTACGTCTTCCGGTCTCCGTGCTACCCCCGCTACGATCAGGTTCCGGTCCACGTTATCCAGACCGAACCCGTCGTCATCTCGGGTCATCTCGAAAGGCAACGGTCCGTCCTTCAGGTTTGAGACCATGCCCGTCGCCAGAACGACCAGATCCGCGCTGGCGGTGATGATCTTGTTGGCTTCCGTATCCTCGACCCGCAGCTCGAGCTGCCCGCCGTCACCGGCGGTGACCTTGCCCACTTTGCCCCTGACCAGCTTGACACCGTCCATGGCCGCCACCTTGGTCAGAACGTCCTCGTTCCGGCCCGGCGCCCGGCGGTCGATGTAGAAGATGGTGACTTCCGACTCAGGAAGCTGCTCGCGCACATAGACAGCCTGCTTGAGCGATGCCAGGCAACAGACGGCCGAGCAATAAGGCAGATGGTTGGTGTCCCGAGAGCCCGCACATTGGACGAAGGCTACCGTCTTGGGCGGCTTGCCGTCCGAAGGCCTCAAGATCTTGCCGGCCGTCGGCCCCGTCGTCGTGGCCATGCGCTCCATGTTGACGTTGGCGATGACGTCGGGGAGCTCTCCACCGCCGAGCTCGGGAAGCTTCTCCAAGGGATAGGGCTTCCACCCAGTGGCGACGACGACTGATGCCACGTCGAGAGTCTCCTCGGTGGCCTTGGCGTTCAAGTCGATGGCGTCGTAGGTACACGCTTCGGCGCATTTGTCGCAGCCATCGGGACAAGCATCGCGGTCCAGGGTGTAGCGCCGCGGGTAAGCGTAGGGATGGGGCGTCCGAATGGCCGGCGCCTCGCTCATCTCCAGATTGAACGGGTCCTTGACCTTGACCGGGCACACCTTCGAGCATTCCTCACAGAGCGTGCAGCGGTCGTTGACGTATTGGGGGGCCACCTTCAAGGTCACCGACCAACCGCCCTTGGTCTCCGTCGCCTTGGCCACCTCGGCTGCCGCAATCACTCGGATCCGCGGGTTCTGCTCAATCCGCCGAACATTGATTTCCATGCCGCAAGAGGGTGGGCAATGCTTGGGGAAGTAGTGATGAATGCGCATCACCCGACCGCCAACCGACGGATCGCGCTCAACCAGCACCACGTTGCGCCCGGCCTCGGCCGCTTCGAGCGCAGCCGTCATGCCGGCGATACCTGCGCCAACCACTAGGATGGGCGGCGATGACGAGTCATTCATTGCTTTCTCCTTGTCCTCTATCTCTTGTCTGAAAACAGGCTCGCGAGTCGGAGCTGTGGAATCGACACCAGAAGCTGGGGTGCTTGTTTGAGCGTGCTGCCCGGGGTTGCTTCGTCAGCTAGCGCGACAGGGAGCACCCAGAGTTGGCAGCGGCCAATCCTAGTCGCCGGTTCGGGACGTTGCACCCCCCGAATTATCGGCGGCGGCTACCGCCGTGCGTAGCTCCTCGATGAAGGCAGCGACAGCTCGACTGACCTCGAGCCGTCTCCAAGTGACCAATGAGATGCGCCGGGTGAGCATCGGGTTGATCTCGATGCGACTCAGCCCCTTGAGCGCGCCGACCCCGTCGACCGGGTTGCGGCCAAGCACCATGCCCGGCACGAAGGCGGCGCCCAAGCCGATCTCCACCATCCGCCGCACGGTCTCGAGACTGTCAGCGGTGACCACCTCTTGTACCGTCACGCCAGTCCGAGCCAGATAGTCGGACACCAAGCGGCCGGTTGGATTGTCCTTCGAGAGGCTGACGAAATCCATCCCCTCGAGCTCGGTGACGTCGACGCGCTGGCGGCCAGCGAATCGATGGTTGATGCCGCACACTAGCGACATGGGCTCCTCGGTAATGACCTCTTCGCGGAGTCGGGGATCCGGCCTGGGATTGGCCGCCAGGGCCACATCCACTCGGTCCGTCAGCAGCGCATCGATGACCTCTTGGGAGCTGCAGTACAAGACGCTCGGCCGCGACTCTGGATAATCCTCCTTCATGCGCTTGAGGATCTCGGGAAGGAGGTAGATGCCGATGCTGTTCACCGTGGCGATGCGGAACTTGCCCACCACCTCTCCGGCGGCCTCGCGCACCGCACGCTCGGCTCGCTGGGCCATCTCCAGAAGCCGTCGGGCATGCTCGTAGAGCACCCGCCCGGTCTCGGTGGGCGTCACTCCGGTGGGCCGCCGGTGGAACAGGAGTACCCCCAGCTCCTCCTCCAATTGCTTGATCTGGTAGGAAAGCGCCGGCTGAGTCAGCGCCAATCGGCCGGTGGCGCGTTTGAAACCGCCCTCCTCGACCGCGGCAGCGAAGCATCGAAGCTGGTGGAATTCCACGTGTCTGTCCTCAGGGAACCCCCCCAGGGTCC
>JAUVCD010000327.1 GCA_030590865.1 Myxococcales bacterium
CCATCCACCAGCCGACGCTTGCGATTTCGCTCGTTACTGTTCCCAGATCGACTTCTTTGCCCTCACCGACCACGCCAGCTCGCTCACCCCGCGCCGCTGGCGAGAGACCAAACAGTCGGTCCGGGAATGCAATGCCGTCGCCGATCCCGAGCACCCCGATGTGGTGGCGTTCACCGGCTGGGAATGGACCCACACGGGCCCCACACCGGAGGAACACTACGGGCATCGAAACGTGATCTTCCAGGGCGACGGTGAGGACGAGGTGCCCACCCGACCCATCGCAGCGCTGGGTTTCGCTGCCCAGGCTTTTCAGCGGGGTAGCCGCACCTTGAGCCTCGGCACCATCCTGTCCATTCCGATCCACGACTTCGAAAATCGGCAGCGCTACCTCGACATGGTGGCCAGCCAGCTGGAGATCCGAGGGGTGGATGCCTGCCCGTCCGGGGTTGGCGTTCGCGACTTGCCGGAAGACTGTCGTGAATATGCCGCCACCCCCAAGGAGCTGTTCGAGAAGCTCTCCCAGTGGGGGCTGGAAGCTCAGGTGATTCCTCACGGAACCACCTGGGGCTTCTACACGCCTCCTGGGTACAGCTGGGACAAACAGCTGGCCAAGGACCAGGACGATCCAGAGCGACAGCGGCTGATCGAGATCTATTCTGGTCATGGCAACTCGGAGGAGTATCGGCCGTGGCGGGCCGTCGAGCGTGACCAAGACGGCCAGCTCGTCTGTCCCGAGCCCACGGCAGACTACGAGCCCTGCTGTCATCGTGCCGGCGAGATCATCCGGTCCCGCTGCGGCGACGCACCGCCCGCCGAGTGTGAGCGCCGGGTGAAAGAGGCCCGTCAGCGCCATGTGGAGGCTGGTGTGGCTGCCTATCTAACGGTGCCCGGCGCGACGCTGGAGGACTGGAAGGACTGTGGTCAGTGTCGCAGCTGTTTCGAACCGTCGTTCAACTTTCGGCCTGGCGGCTCGGTGCAATACATCCTCGCCAAGGGCGACTTCACTGATCCCAAGGCGCCCCACCACCTGACCCTCGGATTCATCGCTTCGAGTGACAACCACAAGTCGCGAGGGGGCACGGGGTACAAGGAATACAAGCGACGCCTGATGACCGAAGCGACGGGTGCTCGCAACCGCGAGTGGCACGAGCGGGTCTTCGCTCGCCCGGCTGAGCCGACCCCCGAATCGGTCCCCCTGACCGACGAGATGCGGGACACCACGCCTCCCTGGTTGCTGGTGAACGCTGAACGGCAGGCCTCGTTCTTCCTGACCGGTGGTCTGGTGGCCGTGCATGCCCAGGGCCGTGACCGCAAGGCGATTTGGGAGGCCCTGAAGCGTCGTGAAGTCTATGGCACCTCGGGCCCGCGCATCCTGCTGTGGTTCGATCTGCTCAACGGTCCCGATGGCGTGCAGCCCATGGGGGCGGACGTGAAGCTCGGACAAGCCCCGCGGTTCTCAGTGCGTGCCCTAGGTGCTCTCAAGCAGAAACCCGGCTGCCCCAACTGGTCGACGACCGGGTTGACGGCCGAGCGACTGCAGCGGCTCTGCGCTGGTGAGTGCTACAACCCGAGCGACGAGCGCTACCAGATCACTCGCATCGAGGTGGTGCGCATCAGGCCCCAACGGTCTGCCGACGAGCCGGTGGCCTCACTGGTCGAGGATGTGTACCGGCGGCTGGATTGCCCGGCAGGTAAGGCAGCCTGCGTCGTACAGTTCGAGGATCCCGACTTCGTCAGCGCAGCACGGGATGGGATCTATTACGTGCGGGCGATTCAGGAACCGACTCCCACGGTGAACGCCAAGGCGTTGCGCTGTGAGCGCGACGAAGCCGGCAACTGCGTGAAAGCTCGGCCCTGTTACGGCGACTACCGTACGCCGCTCGACGAGGATTGCCTGGCTGAGGACGAGCATCGCGCCTGGTCGTCGCCGGTCTATTTGCGGTTCGATGCCGAGGCTGCCAAGCGCGCGGCTGAGCAGCTGCCCACAGGGGAGGAGGAGAACGATGAGCCGTCGCCGTGATTCGAAGCTCAAGAGCTGGCCGCTGGCCGTCGGGGCGCTGGTCGGGCTCGTCCTGGCCGCCCATGGCCTCATCAATGCCGACCGGTCGAGTGCTGCTGAGATCCCCGCCAATGCGGTTGCCATGGTCAATGGTCGTCCCATCATGCGGGCCGACTACGAGCGAGCCCTCGCGGCCGTCATGACCGATAGCCGTCCTGGGCGCGATCGCCAGGCTACCGAGCGTCGGGTGCTCGACCGATTGATCGAAGAGGAGCTGCTCGTACAGCGGGGCGTCGAGCTCGAGTTGATGGCGCGGGATCGGCGGGTCCGAGCCGATCTCAGCGCGGCGGTTATCGATCTGCTGGTCGCCCGTGGGGAGCAGCAGGTCGAGATCACCGACGCCGAGCTGCAGACCTTTTTTGCCGCGAACCGCCATCGATTCGCGAGCCAGCCGCTTCAACGGGTCGAGCAACGCTACGTGGAGGGCCACGGATCAGGTGCCGGGGCCGATGCTGAGCCGCGCGCCCGGCAGGTGCAGGAGCGGTGGGCCAAAGGTGAGCCCGTCGACAGCCTGGTCGACCCTCCGCCGGTCCAGCTGCCCGACGGCTGGCTGCCGGTGGCCAAGCTGCGGGACTACGTCGGTGCCCGTGCGGCTCGTGCCACCCTCGACCTGGCGATAGGTGAGGTGAGCGCGCCCTTCCCGGTGGGCACCGGCTACTGTCTGTTGCGAGTGGCTGAGCGCCAAGCCGGACAGACCCGACCCTTCGCCCAGGTTCGCCAGCAAGTGCGGGCGGCCCATCGTCGCGACGCCGGTGACCAACGATTGCGGCGCTTTCTCGACGAGCGCCGCGCCGCCTCAGAGGTCGCCATTGTGGAGGCCTTGAAGTGAGATCGCTCGTCTGCCTCGGCGTCGCTCTGGCCGCTTTGCTCAGCGTGATCTTGCATGCCCCTCAGGCGTGGAGCCACGCCCGCAGCGTGTCCTACTCGACCTGGACCGTGCAGCCTGATGGCGCCAGCGTCCGGCTACGCCTCTCCCGCTTGGACATGACCGCACTGGCCGGTCAGCGGGGACGGTCGGCCGATCTCACCAGCCAGCTGCGGCTGACCGCGGGAGGCGAGCCATGCCGTCCCAGTGAGCTGACTGAGCTGCCCGCCGATCCAGCATGGCATGCCTACTCGTGGACGGTCCGTTGTCCGCCGACCTCAGGACCACGGCGCATCCAGAGTGACCTCTTGGTCACTACCATTCCGGCCCATCTGCACTTTGCCCAGGTCGTGGGCTCGGGACAGAGCGTCGAGTTGGTGCTCGACGAGCAGCAGCGGTCCGTCGCCTTGCCGGCGGTAGGGCAATCGACAGAGGCTTCGGTCACCCGCGTGCTCCGTCGCTTCATCCCTTTGGGTGTCGAGCACATCGCCTCAGGACTTGACCACCTGGTGTTCCTCTTGGCGCTGGCTTTGCTGGCCCGCTCGGCTCGCTCGCTGGCGCTGCTCGCTACGGGCTTCACCATAGGTCACAGCATCACCTTGTCCCTCGCCGTGCTGGGCTATGCCAAGCCAAATGCCAGCAGTGTCGAGGCCTTGATCGGTCTGTCCATCGCTCTGGTTGCAGTGGAGAACGTGTGGCTGGGCCAGGAGCGCGCCTCACCGCGGGTGCCGGTCATCGCCTTGCTAGCCGTCGCCGCGGCGACCCTCTTGGCCGCCTTCTGGGGGATCGGTGGTGTGACGGCGCTGACCGGTGTGGCACTTTGCAGCGCCTGCTACTTCGGTTTGCAGGGGCAAGCTGAGCGCCCCGAGCGGCTGCGACTCGCGGTGACGGCTCTATTCGGTCTGATCCATGGCTTCGGATTCGCTGGCGTGCTGTCCGAAATGGAGCTGCCTCGGGAGCGGCTCGGCTATGCACTCTTCGGCTTCAACCTAGGCGTCGAGCTCGGCCAGCTGGTGCTGCTCGCGGTGGTGCTCATCGGCTTGAAGCTGGTGCAGCGATTCGGTGACCGCGCCTACGCGAGGTTGGTCGAGTGGGGCTCCGCAGGCGCCGTGGGTGCCGGCACCTTTTGGTTCATTACCCGCGCCTTCGGCTGATCTTGTGCGTTGCGGGTGGGGCTGGTTGGCGCCAGTCCCCACGAGGCGTCACATGCCCATCGCCGTGTCGACGATGCAGGTCGATTCGTTAGACCAGGCGCAGCCAGCGGTGATCTTGCACCTGCCCTCATCGAGCCCGTCACAGGCCGGTTCAGCAGCGCTCGGAGCAGTGACGTCGGGATCGTCGGTGGCTGCGCTGGGATCGTCCGCAGGTGTCGCCGCACCGCCGCAAGCAGCAAGCCACGTGACCGTCAGGATGGTTGGGAGGATATGCTTCGACATGACGGCTGGACGGTAGCGCCGTAGCCGAGGAAGCTCAACTCGAGCCCAAGGCCCCTTGCCCTGGTGCTATCGTGGCTCGGAATGAAGGATCTTGCCCAGCGCAGCTACGGCCGTCGTTTCGTTGTAGGAGTGGCCCTGCTTGCCCTGGTCGGTTGTTGCAGGCGGCCAGCCCAAGCGGAGTCGCCGGCCCCCCACCGGTCTGCCGGGGTGGTCGCCGTCGCCACCGCTCCGCCGGCGACTAGCGTCGCTATTGCGCCCAGGTCGCAGAGCGATCCCGTCGAAGCTCAGGCCGAGCGACTGGCCGCCCAGGCGGTGGCGGCGGAGCGGTCGGTCACGCCGCTGGTTGTCGAGCTGGCCGCCAAGTTGGGTGGGAGCACCCATAAACTCAAATTTCGGCTGAAGACCAAGGCCTCCATCCTCCGCAAGCTCCGTCTGCGGCTGGCCCAGAATTCGACCCTGAAGCTGAGCGACGTCGTCATCGATGATACCCTGCGCTTCACGCTGCGGATCGACGACGAGCCGGCAGGTCACCACGTTGGGGCTATCAAGCAAGCTCTTGCTGCGCTGGCGGTCAAGGGGCACCACGTAGCGCAGCTCAAGAACTATTGGCCTGCAGACGACAACTACTCGGGCGTCAATTGTGTGTTGTGCGCTCCAGGCGGTCTGCTCTGGGAGCTGCAGTTCCACACGACGGCGTCGCTAGCGGCCGCCGCGACGACCCGGGCGTGGTACGAAGAGCTGCGGTGCGCCGACACCCCTCTTCCACGCAAGCAGCAGCTGTTTGACGAGATGACTCGGGAGTGGAACAAGGTCCCCATTCCGCAGGGCATTCTGGAGCCCGGCGCGCTTCACCCACACGAAGAAATTCGCGACCGACCGCGACCATGAGCCTGCCATGACCAAGAGCGTGCGCGCCAAGGTAGACCCCCTTCGTCGCTGGAGCGTCAAAGATGCGCTCGACCTCTATTGCGTTCACGAGTGGGGTCGCGACTACTTCAGCGTCAACGACCGAGGGCACCTCACGGTGGCTCACAAGGATGCCAGCATCGACCTCAAGCTGCTGGTCGACGATCTGGTGACCCGGGGCATTCAGCCGCCCCTGCTGCTGCGTCTCACCAACCTGCTCGAGTCGCGGATCGAGCTGCTGAACGGAGCCTTCGCCGGTGCGATGGACGAGTACGGCTACCAGGGAGCCTATCGTGGCGTCTACCCGGTCAAGGTCAATCAGAGTCGCAAGGTCGTCGAGGCGATTGTCCATTATGGGCGACCCTTCCATCATGGGCTCGAGGCGGGCTCCAAGCCCGAGTTGCTTGCCGTCATGGCCATGCTCGAGGACGAGCAGGCGCTGGTGGTCTGTAATGGCTACAAGGACGATCACTACATCGAGACGGCTCTCTTAGCGGCCAGGTTCGGTCGGACCGTGGTGCTGGTCGTCGAGAAGCCCGGCGAGCTGGAGCGCATCTACCGGGTGGCGACCGAGCTCGGCGTGCGACCGACGATCGGTATCCGGGTGCGGCCGACCTCGCGGGGCGCCGGCAAGTGGGAGCACTCAAGTGGTGATCGCGCCAAGTTTGGCCTGTCGGCCGCCGAGATCCTGACGGCGGTCAACACGTTGCGGGACTGGGGCATGCTGGATTGCTTCAGATTGCTGCACTTCCACTTGGGCTCCCAAATAAGCTCGATTCGATCGATTAAGGACGCACTGCGCGAGGGGAGCCGCATGTTCACCGAGCTGAAGAAGCTGGGCTGCGATATGCTCGACTTTTTCGACGTGGGCGGTGGTTTGGGCGTGGACTACGACGGGTCCCAGACCAACTCGGACTCGTCGATGAACTACACGGTGCAGGAGTACGCCAACGATGTGGTCTCTGCCACGCTCGAGGCCTGTGACAGCGAAGGCCTAGCCCACCCGACCATCGTGTCCGAGTCTGGCCGTGCCATCGTCGCCCATCACTCGCTGCTGGTGGTCAACGTCATCGGTGTAACGGACAAAGCGCCCTTGGCGGAACCCGAAGAACCTGATGAGCAAGCCCCGATGGTGGCTCACAATCTCTGGGAAGTCTTGACCACCGTCAATGCAAAGAACCTGCGAGAGTGCTTCCACGACTCACTGGAGTACAAGGACCAGCTGCTGCAGCTGTTCAATCTCGGCCATCTGTCGCTGGCCCAGCGCGCCAGCTGCGAGCAGCTGTTCTGGGCGTCCTGTTACCGGATGGCAGAGATCGCTGGCTCACTGACGCGGCTGCCCAGAGAGTTGCTGGCGCTGGAGCGAATGCTCAGTGACACCTACTTCTGCAACTTCTCGATGTTTCAGTCGCTGCCTGATGCCTGGGCGGTGGAACAGCTGTTCCCCATCTTGCCGATTCACCGGCTCGACGAACGACCGACCAAACGAGCGGTACTGGTCGACATCACCTGCGATTCGGATGGGACGATCGACTCGTTCATCGCCGTGAGGGACGTCAAGTCGACGCTGGATTTGCACCCGCCCAATGGCGAGCCCTACTACCTCGGCTTCCTGCTCACTGGCGCCTATCAAGAGATCCTCGGCGATCTCCACAACCTCTTCGGCGACACCCCGGTGGTCCATGTCGGCCTGGATGCCGAGGGGGGCTACGTGATCGACGAAGTGACCCAGGGCGACACGATTACCGACGTGCTTCAATATGTGGACTACTCGCCCACCGAGCTGGTCAATCGTCTGCGGGGCCACATCGAGAAGGCCGTGCGCAGCGGTCGCATGACCCTCGAAGAGTCCAAGCAGCTGATGCAGTGCTACCAGAGCGGGTTGTCGTCCTCGACTTACCTCGAGTGACCCACCACCAGCCCGCTTCCCCCACGGGCACGAACCCCCGCACGGGCCCGCTTCCGACTGGATGGGGGCGAGGGGTTCTCGTGGGTCGATCTCGTGGCTCGATCTCGGTGCTCGATTCTCGATTCTCGATTCTCGATTCTCGATTCTCGATTCTCGATTCTCGATCCTCGATCTCGGTTCTCGTTTCACTCGAATCTCGGGACAACGAAGCTCGTCAATACTTTGGACTTCGAGTCCAGGGGAGGTTGCTGGCGCCTCGTGAGACGTGGCGTGGCGGGCAGGATTGGCTACGCTAGTGGGCATGTTGGGTTCAGCTGTCAGGTTCTTGGCGTGTGGGTGTCTGCTCTCATCCCTCGGTTGCGCAGCCATACACCAGCAACAGGTCGAGCAGATGCGCGCCGATGGCGATCCTCGTGCGGATTGCTACGCGGGTTGTGAGCCTGGCGATGGGCTCTGCATGAACGACTGCGACCGCGGTCAACCGACCCAGGCAACGCAGGATTTGGGTGACGACATCATTGGGACTGCGCTGTCAGGCAACGCCGACGAGGGCGATGTCGATCGGCTTCGACGCAAGCAAGAAAAGGCGATGAAGCAAGAGACGGCAGAGGGCGCGACGCCTTAGTCACGAATTGAGCAGCGGAGCGCTGCTGGGCGCGGCTCTACAACCGACCGACGAAGTGAGTGCCCGCCGCGCCGTCGAGCGCTGCCAGTAGTTTGTCGGCGCTGGTGATCAGGCCCCGGCGGCCGCCGCGCTTGAGGAAGCCGTGAATGGCCTCGACCTTGGGTCCCATCGAGCCGGCCGGAAAATGGTCCTCTGCGATGAGTCGTTCGCATTCGGACATGGTGACGGCCCCCAGGGCGCGCTGCTCAGGGGTGCCGAAGTTGACGAAGACTCGGTCGACGGCAGTGAGAATGATGAGCAGCTCGGCTTCCACGTCGGTGGCCAGCACCGCCGAGGTCAGGTCCTTGTCGATGACTCCCTCGATCCCCACGTGGTCGCCAGACTCGGACTTGACCACCGGAATGCCTCCGCCGCCCGCGGCGACCACGATGTGGCTGGCCTGAGCCGCCTCGCGAATCATGTCTCGTTGGATGACCTTCTTGGGTCGCGGTGACGGTACCACCCGTCGCCAACCCCGTTGGGGATCCTCTTTGATGATCCAGCCATAGTCGTCGCGCCGCTGCTTGGCTTCGGTCTCGTTGAGAAAGCGACCGACTGGCTTGGTCGGCTTGTCGAAGGCTGGGTCGTGGCGGTCGACGACCACCTGGGTGACCACCGTCACCACGAACCGCTCGATGCCGCGAATGCGCAGCTCGTTGAGCAAGGCTCGCTGCAGCATGTAACCCAAGCTGCCTTCGGTCTGAGCCACCAGCATATCCAGCGGCGGTGGCGGTACGGGCGCGCCAGCGAGCTCGTTCAAGCGCATCAGCGTGCCGACCTGAGGTCCGTTTCCGTGGGTGATGACCAGGTTGTAGCCCCGTTCGACCAGCGTCATGATCTGTTCGCAGATGTGCCGGGCGTTGGCGCTCTGCTCATCGGGGGTTCCCCGCTCGCCAGGTTGAATGAAGGCATGTCCACCCATGGCGATGACCACCGTGGGGGCCCCCTGTTGCTGGTCGAACATGCTCATGGCTCAGCCTCGCCGTGCGGTGGAGTTGGTGCGCCTGCGCCTGGCGTGGTCACCGATTGGGCGACAGCGCCGAGCGCCGCTCTGTGAGATGCCCGCCTGATGGTGGGCAAGTCCGCGATCCTCCCTGGGATCCAACGGACGGATCATTTGAGATCCACGTTCACAGTGGTGCGGGCTCTTGGCGGCGTCAAGTCACCAGCAATGCAGTGTTTTTCTTCGATCGGTCAGCTGGCCGCTCTCGGTACGAAAGGTGCATTACCCAGTGGCGGAGGTACTGACTTGGAAGCGATTGCCCTCGACCTCACCATTCCGCAGCCAAACAACGCCGATGATGAGGATGTCCACTGGGCCCTGTCCACGGCCACTACGCTGTGGTCCCGAGGTGACCGCGCCGAGTCCTTGAAGTGGCTCCGGCGTGCGGCCAGCAGCGCGTCGGACTGTGGTCACGACATGCGCGCCCTCGAGTTGTTCAAAGCCGGTGCCGACGTGGCGAGCTTGCTGCAACAAGACGCAACGGCCGCGCCTCCCACCCAGCCCGTGCCGACCCCGGCGGAAAGTGGTGTTGGCCTGCGCCAGCCCGTCACCGAGCCGCCACCTCCGATGGTTGGCTCGAGCTATCCGCCACTAGCGCAATCGAGCGCTCCTCCGGCACCAGCGGACACGGGCGCGCCACCTGCCGTCCCCGCCTCGCCGAGCCTTGCTGACTGCCCCACCAGGCCGCTTGCCGATCCGGCGCCGCCGGTGCGCTACAACGATCTCGAGGAAGTCACTGCGGTCATAGCCGGCTGTTCACAAGTCGACCTTCAAGCACCAAGCGCTCCAGTCGCGCTCGTTCCCAAACCCGCCAATCGCAACGGCGCTGCGGTGCGACGTCCCATCCGGGTGGCCGTCGTCACCGGGGCAGACGGGCAGATCTGCCTGCTGCCATTGACGACCGGCAAGCGCCCGCCCCGCGGCGCGGCCTTGGCCACCTTGACGCCCACCAGCCCTCGGGACGCCAAGCTGATCGACCAGCTGTTGCGCTAGTCCCTTGCCGGTGACCTCGGCAGGCCGGTCACCACGCTCGGTCAGCACGGCGGCGCCGACCCAGCCATAGTCCGACTCCGAGCAGCGCCAAGGCGCCTGCAGGGTCGTCCTTCGATGGGGCCGGGAGGCGGCATCCGCAGCCACCATCGGACTCTGGCTCGCTGGCGGGCGTGCCTCCGCCAGCATCGCTAGCGCCCGCTTCGCCTCCCGAGCCGCCAGCTCCACCAGCTCCGCCAGCGTTGCCGGCTCCGGCCTGACCGCCAGTGCCACCCGTCCCGCCGCCACCGAGGCCTGCTCCGCCGGCACCACCCGCACCCCCCGCCCCACCAGGCTCACAGACGCCATTCACACAGGTTCCCG
>JAUVCD010000597.1 GCA_030590865.1 Myxococcales bacterium
GGGTGCCGGCGAGTCGAGGGCTGCGCTCTGCTCATCCAGTGACCAGCGCATGGCCACGCGCCAGCCGAGGAACGGCGCATTGTGTTGGGGCCACAACGGGAGCTCGAAGCCTGTCGACAGCTCCATGCCCAGGTCGCGGCAGGGTCGCGGCTCTGCTGGAGTGCTGCAATAGCTGTCGGTGTGCCAGCTCCGATAGATGCCCAGGCCGACGCCAATCGAGTCGAGCCACAAGTCGAGCGTTGGGGGGCCGCGCTCCAGATCTTCGGCGAAGCGCGCCAGAAACAGCGGCCGAATCTCGAGGCCGCCGACGAGGGAGCGAGCCAGCGGCTGAACGTCCGCCCCCAGCCCGTCGTCGTATTGTACGAAGATGCCTGCCGTTTGAAGGTAGAGGGCTCGCCCCCGAGCCGCGAGCGATTCGCCGGGCAAGGCCTCGCTGATGCCAGCCTCGAGGGAAAGCGAGAGGTCGCCGTCGAGTCTCCCGTAGGCGCCGTCTGAGGCTGCCGCGACGGCCGGTGTGGCGATGGTCAGCGCCCCAGTGCAGACCCCAGTGCAGACCTGGGCCAAAAGTCTAGCGAGCGCCCCTGAGGGCCGCGGCACGACTGCGACGACGTTGTGGTGTCGACAGGTCATTGACCGAGGGTGGCGAATACGCGGTCTCGCAGCTCGGAAGCAAAAATTAGCCTGGTCCGCGTCAAGGTTTCGTCACGGAGCCGATCGAGCACGAAGGAGACCTCCGCCGGCCGGTGCGCTCGACCATGACCGAAGATGACGGTGAGTGATCTATCGTCCGAGTAGGGCGTGTCGACGGCGACATCGAGGGCCGTGTAGAGGTCTGGGTCGAGGCCCTCTTCCTCGGCGATTGCGCGGACCTTCTGGTGGGCCTCGTGCCGTTTGTCGGGGGAGGCCGCCTCAGCAAAGAGCTCGAAGGTCTTGAAGACGACGCGCTCCCGGAGGCGGGCGCATAGATCGGCCAGAATTGGGTCTTTGCAGTCCCGCCAGGCACTGATGGTCTCGAGCAAGAGCTGGTCGTCCAGAGCCAGGTACTGTTCAACACTCAGGCGCTCCCCCAAGGCGAGGCTGTGTAGCCCGGGGGGCACGTGTGGCAGCGGCGTGCCGTCGCGCAACAAATCTGTGGCTCGGTTCACGATGGCGTGAATCATCCACTCCGCTGCCCGGGTCGACTTGTGAAAATACACCTGCTGGAACATGAAAAGCCGGGCGAGGATGAACGATTCGATGGCGCTCAGGCCCTTGGCTCCGTCGATGGCGAGCCCCGGTGCACCATCGTCGGTTGCCTCGCCGAAGCGCAGGCTCTGAAGCAACCACGGCAAGTCGTAGCGTCCGTAGTGCACGCCCGTGGCTCGAGCATCGCGTAACAAGTAATCGCAGCGATCCACGTCGAAGGTGCCGCTGACCGCCCGGGCGAGGTAGGGCAGCGGGTGGTGGCCCCGCACCAGCCGGGCCACCCGCCGCGGAAGCTCGGGATCGTCCTCTACCAGGACGCGATGAACGCCGGTGTTTGGATCCAGCAGCATCTGCTCGGTCCACTCCTCGTGGCTCCGGGCCGCCGTGCTGTTGCCGATGCCGCTGACCGAGTCTGACGGCGCTGCGCCTGGGTCTCGTCGACCGCCGCCGGCAGATACGGCCTCGAACAGATGGGACATCGGGCCGTGACCGATGTCGTGCAGGAAAGCCGCCGCCAGGGCGTCGCGAGCTCGGTCACTGGTAAGCCGTTGCCAGAAGGGGAGCGCGTCGTGCATCTTACGCAGCCGCGCAATCAGCTGCTGCATCACGTGGGCCGCCCCGAGAGCGTGAGCGAATCGGGTGTGCTCCGCGCCAGGAAAGGCCAGGTTGGTCAGCCCGAGCTGCCGGATACGTCTCAGGCGCTGGACCTCCGGCGTCGCCAGAAGCCGAACAAGGATGGCTTCCTCTTCCGCTTCGAAGGTGATGAGCCCATGGACAGGGTCGCGGAGCAGCACGATCCGAACGGTAGCCGGCCGCCCCTCTGTTGAACACTGCCAATCGAGGGACCGAAGGGTGAGATGGCACGGCGTCAGATGGCAGACGCCATCGTGACAGCTTACTTATAGGGTGCACCGTGGCGGACAAGCCGGTACCATTCGAAAATCGAGTGCTGTGCGTGGCGTGCAATGCGCCGATGCACGGGGGGAGACCAGCCGATGGCGGCTCGCGGACCCAAGAAAAAGACGGGGCGTAGCTCTTCGTCCACCAAGGTGGCGAAGGGCACCAGTAAGAAGACCAAGGCGGGCAGTCGTCGCAAGAAGGCCTCGAGCAGCCGTCAACCAGCGCCAGTCGAGGCCGTCGCGGAGGCGGCTCCCGCAACCAACAGCCAGCTCACCACGGCAGGCCGGCGCCTGGAGACGGTGCTCCGGGCCCTTCCTGGGCGTGAGCTCGCGGCCCTGGTGGAGCGTCTGGGCTTCCGCATCGACAAGAAGAAGCGAATCGATGGTCCGGCCCAGGTGGCCCGGGCCCTCGCGCGGCTGCCTGATCTCAGAGAGCCGACGCGGCTGCCTCCGGCGAGCGCCGAGCTGCTGAAGCGTTTGGTCGAGGTCAACGGTAGCCTAACCGTGACGGCGCTGCCCGCCGGCCTCGAAGCGCTGGTTCGGCGCGGCATCGGCTACGCCCGCATCGCTGACGCGGGTATCGAGTTGGTTCTGCCGACGGCGCTGCTGGTGCAGATCAAGAGCTGGGAGGGCGAAGATCCCCGCTCCCTCCGAGCTTTGCTGGCCGAGGCGCCCTTCGAGACCGCCAGCGCCATCGCGACCTACTACCTGGGCCGGCCCAGCACCCCCCCCATCGCCCTGTCACTAGAGCCTGCTTGGGAGGTACTGGGTGACATGCAATCTCTTCGTGGCGAGCTGGAACGGGCGTCCCACCAGGAGCGGCGGTTGCTCGACCAACTCGAACAGGTCGGCGGTGAGGTCGACACGCAAGAGTTGATGGACCTGGAGCGGGAGCCGATGCGCGTCAGGGGTGCCTACGGCGTGGCGGCGGGTCGGCGCGGGGCTGCCTTCTCGCTCGAAAAGCGTGGCTTACTCTTCCCGGTCCACCCAAACCGCTACGTCATTCCGACCGAGGTGGCCGCCCTCATCGGAGCGGAACGGCGCCAACAGCGCGAGCAGCGGCGCGAGGAAATCCGCAGTCATGTCATCGAAGCGGACCATTTGCCGCGGCGCGCAAGGTTCTCGGTCGATCCGGCACCGCTGACCTTGGCCATCGCGATGGCATTACGGGAGGCGGGGACGGAGGTGAAGGCAGGAGTGGGCACGCCTCGCTCTCTGGTGAGCCGCTTGGCGCAACGGTTTGGTCGTCGGGTGGAGCCGACCGCGCTGATTGTAGCCCTGTCCCGCGCCATCGGATTGTGGGAGCGGGCTGGGGTGAGCGTGGTTGCGCCACCCGGGTCGTTGACCCTCGGCGAGCTGAGCGTGTTGCTGTTCGACACCTGGCGTCGGGGCGGAGCTTGGGATGAGGTGCGCCACGACTCTGAGATGCTGCGGGTCGCCGCGGAGCACCGGGATCCAAGCCCGGTGAGTGTGCTGCGCGAGATGGTGCTCGATGCGCTTCGAGACCTCGGCGAGGGGCAATGGGTCCCGTGCAACGCACTCAGTGCCTACATCGAGGCCGATCCCCGCGCTGCTGGGCTCGAGCGGTTGCTCACACGCTGGGCACGACGAGTGGGGCTGCGGGTCCCCAAGGAGGTGGAGATCGTCCAGCGGTTGCTGCTCGAGTCGTTGCCCACCCTTGGGGTGGTGGATGTTGGTGGCGCTGACAAGGAGGCTGCGGAAGGCTCGGGGGAGTTGAGCACTCTCGCGCTCCGCCTGACGGCTCGGGGACGGCAGTTGATCGCCGATACGGAGGGGTCACGAACCCGGGATGCCAATCCGAGCGAGCTGGTCGAACCGCGGCGACTGCGCGTTGGAAGTATCGCTCGGGCGGCGGACGTCCTGGAGCTGTCGCCATTCTGTGAGATCGAAGCGGTGGAGGGCGATCTAGAGCTGTCGGTGTCGCCCGCCGGCGTGGCTCGAGGTCTTGCGGCGGGGATCTCTGCTGCCGAAATGCGGGCGCGACTCCAAGCGCTAGTCGAGTTGACTGGTGAGTTGTGCACGGCCCTCGACGAGGCGGGCACGGTGATTGGACGAGGCACCCTGGCTGGGGCCTCCGGTTTCTTGTGGATCGATGACACCGAGGTCCGCGAGATGTTGCGAACCATGCAGCCGGTGGCGGATCTGTTCGTGGACCCCTCACCGCCTAGTGGCTTGCTGGTGGCTGGGGGGGTGGACCAAGAGCGTCTCGTTCGGCGCTGCCGTGCGCTGGGCGTGGAGGTCACCTTCGAGGAGGGCGTGGTACAGGCGAGACATTCCACCAAGCCCCCGCCCAAGCGGAGCGAAACGAATCGCAAGACCATCTCCTGGCGACCCCCGCCGGCTCGGCCGAAGAAGCAGTCGGGGTAGAAGCCTGGCGTTTCCCAGTGCTATCGTTCCCGTAGCGTAGCCGGGTCGCCATCCCCAGGGGCCTTGACCCACGACTCCGGCTCGACCGGTGCTCTCCAAACCAGGTTGTTGCGTGACCAGCTCGGTATCCTCATCGAACCGCTTCCCCGAGCTCGAGAGATTCGAGCTGATCGAAGAAGTGGGCCATGGCGGGATGGCGACCGTGTACCGGGCCCGAGACTTGAGGCTCGGCCGGGAGGTGGCCGTCAAGGTCATTCACAAGCACCTGCGGCAGAACCCTGAGGTGCGGCGACGGTTCGTGTCCGAGGCCCGGGCGGTCGCCAAGCTCAAGCACCGTGGCATCGTCGAGGTCTACGACGTGTCCGATGAGAGCGACGAAGAGCGCTATCTCGTCGTCGAGCTCATCACCGGGATGAGCCTGCGTCAGGTGCTACAGGAGCAAGAGGTGCTTCCGCCGGAGGTTGCCGCCTCGCTGGTGACCTTGCTTTGCGAGGCGGTGCAACACGCCCACGATTGTGCCGTCATCCATCGGGACATCAAACCCGAGAACGTGCTGATCGGGAGGCCCCGCGTTACGCCGACCCGTGTCGATGGCGAACCGGACGCGGAGCCCGATTCGGGGTCCCAGGCCGTGGCAGGCAGGTCGTCGCCTGGGCGGGAGGGCAAACACAGTCCTTCGAGCTCACCGCCCGGTAGTGGGCGGGTTTCCAACCGCTCGTCGACCCGGAACAGCTCTAGGACGCGAGTGATCGTCAAGCTGACGGATTTCGGCATCGCCAAGGTGCTCGATATCCAAGGCATGACGTCTACCGGACAGATTCTCGGCTCGCCAGCCCACATGGCGCCCGAACAGATCGAGGGCGGCAAGGTTGGGCCCCACACCGACGTCTTTGCTCTCGGCGTGCTGTTCTACGAGTGCATGGTGGGCCACCTTCCCTTCGAGGGCCGGAACCCTGCGCAGGTGCTCCGCCGGGTACTCGATGGGAGCTTCGAGCAGGCCGATCGAGAGCGCCCGGTGGTGGGCGGACGGTGGGCCAAGATTATCGCTGGGGCGCTCTCAGTGGATGTTGAAGGTCGCACGAGCAGCGCCGAACAGCTCGGCGCGCTGATCAATGCCGAGCTCAGCGCTCTGGGGGTCGCTGACCCGCGCAGTGAGCTGGCGGCCCATTTTGCTGATCCTAAGGGCTATCGGGAGAGGGCCGCAGAGCAGCTCGTGCCTCGACTGCTCGAGCGGGGTGAGCGGGAGCGGCGCCAAGGATTGGTGCACGGCGCGGCGGCGGACTTCAACCGGGCGCTCGCTTACCGCCCTGGCGATCTGACTATTCTGAGGCGGGTGAGCTCGCTCACGGCGAGACGTTTGTGGCGACAGCGGGCCATCTGGTTCGGTGGGATTGTCGGCGCATCGCTAGCCTTGGGCGGGACGGCTTACAGCGTCGCACGGCTGCTCAAGCCAGGGGAAGGCGGAGCTGGGAGGCCAGGGGCTAGCGCCGTCCCAACGAGCTCGGCCCGTGCCG
>JAUVCD010000785.1 GCA_030590865.1 Myxococcales bacterium
ACCGCAGACTTGCCCGATGGCGGCGTGCGGGCTACCTGTGGATTCGGCCAGGATGGACGAGTTCGACGAGGAACTTCGCGACATCAAGCGCGAAATCATTGAGTCCCGGGGGTTGATCATCCGGACCAACAACCTGACCAACGCCCTGGCGGCCGATATCAAGAGCATCGGCAAGCGGCAGCAGAACTTCGAGCGCCGGGCCTTTCGGAACAGTGCGGCGGCCAATTTGCTGTTCGTGGTCGTGGTGATCGGGGTGGTCAAATTCGCCTGGGATGCCCGGGTCGAGTCAGTGGAGGGCGAAACCCGCCGCGGCAAAACCCAGATCGCCCAGCTGAAAACGGAGCTGCAAGGGCAGCAACAGCAGACCGACGCCCGCGGTCGGGCCGAGGTGGCCGCGGCGGGCTTTTACGAGCTGATGCGCAGCGGCAAGAAAAGGGAGCTGATCGACGCCTACGAGATCACCCGGAAAGAGAAGCTGACCCGGGCTGAGATCGCGTTTTTCCGCGACGCTGTGCAGGAGGCCCGCAGTGAGCTGTCGGTCAACTCGTACCACGAAGGGCTCGACAACATCCGGGCTGGTCGCTGGCATGAGGCGGTGGTGGCTTTCGAAGAGGCGCTACGCTTCAATCCCACGGCCACCCATGCGCCCTCCGCTCAGCTCAACCTGGCGAAGGGCTACCGGCGGCTCAACCGGCAGCGCGACGCCATCCCGATTCTGGTCAAGCTCTCCAAGGCCTCGGCAGACTCAGAGGTCCTCGATGACGCCATGTTCCTGCTCAGCGAATGCCTGATCGACATTCAAGCGTGGAACGATGCCAAAACCACGCTTCGAAACTTCATCCGCCGCTACCCCAAGAGCGCCTACATCAACGACGCCAAGATGGCCCTAGCCGACTTGTCGGTGAAGCACTGACCGACCTGTCGGTGAAGCACTGAGCGTTCCCGCCTGAAGGCGAATTCACCCGCCTGCGGTAGGCTTTTGTAGCGTGTCGCGGGCGTCCCAGACCACAGGGCTTGCGTCCCGGTCGCCGGTGGGTCATGCGATGGTTTCAGGAGCAGGAGATGACCCCGGACCGCGCCGCAACCCTGTTTCGCGAGCTGCTGCAGACGCCGCTCAGCGAGCTGCCCCACTTTGGGCGTCGTCACGGGTTGCAAGGTCATCCGGGGCCCCAGGATCTCGAGCACGCCCGGGAGCTATTGCAGGCGCTGATGATCGCGCTGCAGTCTGGGCCGGGGCCGAACTGGGATCGCATCACCGACGCCTGGAACGTGATGCATGCCAGCCACGGTCCCATCGACATGTCGGCCATGGGGGATGCTCCGCCGGCCTGGGTGCGCGACCTGCCTGCCAAACCCACGCTCGGCGATTTAGCGCCAGGCACCGCTGGCCAGGTCGCTCAGGTCGAGCATCGGGAGCGATTCGTGCCTGTAGCCAAGCCTCAGCAGGTGGCTCAGCCTGCCCCCGCGCCAGCGCCAGCACCCGCCCCAGCGCCAGTACCCGCCCCAGCGCCAGCCCCCGCCCCAGCGCCAGCGCCAGCACCCGCCCCAGCGCCAGCCCCAGCCCCTGCCTATGCTGTGCCGGCGGCGTCACCCCCAGCTCCTCCGGTGGCCCCAGTGCTTCAGTCGGTGTCCACCGCTGCGCACGTCCGATCGGCCACCTATCCTCCGCCGCCGGTGGCGCCGGGCGCTGGCCTGCCTGCGCCGCAGGCGGCACAGGCGCCGGCTCCAGGTTGGGACCAGCCGAAGCCAGAGCCTCAGGTGCCCGGCGCGCGGACGCCGGCAGGCGAGGCCTATGCCCCCAGTCAAGCTCCGGCGGCCGCCCCGCTGCCGTCACCGCAGCCGCCGCCGGTGGCGCCCCAACCAGCCGCTCAGCCACCGCCGCCGCCGCGTCGCGGGCCGCCAGCACCTGCTGTGCCCCAGGCCTCGGCCCCAGAGCAAGGGCAGAGCCTCGACATGAGTGTCTCGACCTACGCGGCCTTCTGTGCCGCCTGTGCTGCGATGCCGGACCGTGTGGCCCAGACTCAGCTGGAGTACGGCATCACCAGCGCACCGCAGCGCGCCTCGCTGGACGATCTTTGGCAGGACCGTTTCGACGACGATCCGGCGCTGCAGCAGCACTGGGAGAAGATGTTCGCCCAGTTTCGCGGTCAGATCAGGTGTGGCCAGCGCTGAGCCCGGGGCTGATTGCGCCACCGCTCACGCCGGTTTGCGCCCGATGCAGTGCAGACCCAGTCCTCCCAGGGTCGGATGGGTCGCCACCTCCCCGAAGCCGGCGTCGCGAAATAGGCCTTCGAGCTGCGAGGCCTCCAGTCGTCCCGCCCTCGCGCTCACCACGCGCCACAGCACCATCGAGGTTGCGAAGCGGCCAGCCTGCCAGGGATTTCGCATCACCGCGGGCAGCTGGTCGAGGCTCGACAGGGCCGCTTGCCCCAGCGATCCGAGCGCATTGGGCTCCATGAGGACCAGCGTGCCCTTGGGGCGCAGTATCCGCTGCACCTCTCGCAGCACCGCCGGACGATCAGGCACCAGGTAAAGGAAGCTGTGACCCAGCGCCAGGTCGAAGCTGTTGTCGGGAAAGCTCAGGCGACCGGCGTCGGCCTGCTCGAAGCGCACGTTCTCGAGCCGTTTGAAGCGACGGCGCTGGTTGTTGCGGGCCCGTCGAATCATCTGCTTCGCCAAGTCGATGCCGACCAGCTCAGCGCGGGGACCCAAGCGCTCGGCCAGCACAAAGGTGCTCACCCCAGGTCCACAGCCCAGATCGAGGACCCGTAGCTCGCCCATCGCTGGCGCGGCCAGGTCGAGGGCGCGCCCGACCTGACGGTGCCAGTAGCGCTGCGCCGTCATCAGGTCGTAGAAGCGCGACCCGGCATTGAACAGACTGAAGGGTGAGTCGCCACGCATGGGTGCTGTCGCCCCGACCTGCCTCTCAGTCGCGCTTCTTGAGGTACTCGTCGATGGCTGCGCGGGCTTCAGAGGACAAGTTGGTGAACTTGAGCCCCATCGCGAACTTGCCGTCCCCAACTTCCTTTGCAGACCGGATCTCGGCGTCCACATCCACCACGACCTCGCCCAACGCGAAGCTGAGGTTCGCCGTGTTGTCCGGCGGCAGACTGTGGTCTAGCTCGAGCAGCATCCCGTGCTGCGAGAGATCCAAGGTCCTACCCACCCCAGAGTCGGTCGCCACGCCGTTCTCGTCGAGCAGTTGGATGCTGACGAGGTTGATTGCGAGGTGGCGGGGCTCCGCTCGCTCGAATTGCTCAGGGACCATAGCTATCTGTTAGCGGATGTACGACCCGGTTTCGAGCGCTACCAGCGAAGGATCGCACGATCCACCTCGGCGGCGCCGGGTCGCAACCTGTTCAGAGAGCCCTAGCCGGGTGCTGATTCAGCAGGTGGTGCAGCCGCAGGAGCTGCCGCAATTGACCGTGGGCGTGCCGGTACCCGCACAGGTGGCGGTGCACTCTTCGATGCCGCAGTTGAGCGTCGAGCCGTTGCACGTGTTGTTGGCGACCCCACAGGTGAGCGTGCAGGTGCCGGTGCCGCAATTGTAGATGGCGTTGCCGCAAGCACCGTTTGCGGTGCAGGAAACGCTGCACGCGTAGGTGTCAGGACAGGTGATGGTGGTGTCGGTGCAGGCGAAGTTGCCGCCGCATTCCACCGCACAGGCGAACCCCGAGGGGCAGGCCAAGGTGGTGGACTGGCACGCCGCATTGGCCGTGCAGTCGAAGGTGCAGATCTCGTTGTCGCAACCGCCGGTGCATTCGTCGGGGCAGGTTCCTCCCGGGGGGGTGGGCTCGACGCCGCAATTGGGCGTGCCGCCCGTTCCGCCGCCGCCGGTGCCGCTGGTGGTGCCGCCCGTGCCGCCGCCGGTGCCGCTGGTGGTGCCGCCCGTGCCGCCGCCGGTGCCGCTGGTGGTGCCGCCCGTGCCGCCGCCGGTGCCGCTGCT
>JAUVCD010000576.1 GCA_030590865.1 Myxococcales bacterium
GGGGCTTCACGGTAGGTGGGGAAGTGCGACCACCCCCAAGCGCGCTGCTCGTTCTGCTACGGTTGCCAGCATGCACAGGCGCGGCCATGTGATCCTGTTGGTGGCTGTGCTGGCGCTCCTTGGGTGCCCCAAGACGGACCAAAGTCTGGTCCTAGTGGGCGGGAAGGCGCTGGCGGTCGAGGTCATCGATGACCAGCCATTGAACGTGCTCCCGAGCGGCGCACTGTTGCTCGGCACGCTGGATGTCGAGGCGCTCTTCAAGACCAATCTCGGTGGGCAAGTGGGTCGAATCGTCGCAGGCCTATTGCCCCTTGGACCAGAGTCTGGATTCGTGCCCGCCCGGGACGTCAAACGGATCTACGGCGCTGTTTATGCGATGCAAGGGGCGGATTTCGCGGCGGTGATTCAAGGGAACTTCAATGTGGCGGCGATTCAGCAGGCCGCCCAGACCCGCGCCCAAACCCCGTCGGGTGCCCAGCTCGTACGGACTCGCTACGCCGACTACGACATCTACACGGTGGCCAATCTCGGCTTCGTGGTGCTTACCCAGCGGACCATTCTGTCAGGCAACGAAACGGGCATGCGCCGGGCGCTGGACCGGCTTCGCTTTGGGCCGTTCAATCAGGCCTTACCCTCATGGATGGTCGAGTTGCTTCAGGAAAAACCTGGGACGCAAGGTGGGCAGGCGGCCTTTGCGTTGGTCGGTGACGTGACCGGTCAGGGCGCCGTCGAGGCTGCCGCTGATAAGCTCCCCTTCCTGGCGGCGTTGCGTCTTCTGAGGGTGCGGGGAAATTTCCAACCGCCGGGGATGAACGTCGTGGGAAGCTTGACCTATGTCGATGCGGCTACCGCAGCCAAGGGTGCGGTAGGGCTCGGCCAGCTGCAACAGTACGCCTACCTGGCCTCCCTCTTTGCCACTTGGGGGTTCGGAGGCAAGGCACCGGCGCTAGAGGTAACTCAGCAGGACGCCAATGTGGCCTTCGCGACCGAGATCGACACCGGCACGATCAACATGCTGTTGACGCTAGTGGCGCAGCTGTTCTGACTCCGGCTCAGCTAAGCTCGCCAGCCACGAATCCCTCTGCCGCTTGCGCGATCCGCCGCGCCACTGCCCCAGGTTGCGGCGGGTTGAACCAGGCAAAGGGGTCGAGCAAGCGCGCGGGACGCAGTCCAATCCCTCCGCGAGAACATTCGGCAAGCAGGGATACCGCGCCGTGGCGGCTGTGAAACCAGTCAAGCTCCAGGCCCCCCATGGTGGCCCCGAAGCCGAAACGCCAGCTCGGCAGGGCTCGATAGGGGCGGCGATCTGCGTGGGCCGCGATGCGTTGCGCCCATTCGCGGTGCTCATCACCGTCGGGGATACGACTCATGCTGTCCCCTCTGGGGTACAGGACCGCGCCGCCGAAGCTATGGAGGGACAATGAACGGTCGACCCGGCGACCACCTAGGGCCTCGGCGATGGCAGTGACCTCTGGCTCACTGGCCGCATGATGGCCTGGCCGGAACACCCAGGGCACCAAGCGGGCTAGCAAGTTCTTGTGCCCCCAGTGCACGTCGAAATTGCGGTTCAGATCGACCCCGTGGGCGTTGTGACGAACGAAGCGACGGCGTCCGGCACGTAGATTTCGCTCGACTCGCAGCAGGCCATCGGGATTGGCGATGGGCATTACGAGCACCGAACGGTTTTCCAGATCCCGTCCCAGCAGCCGCTCGGTCAGAGTGAGCGCCGTCTCCACGCCGATCCACTCGATGGGATGGAGACCGGCGATAACGACCGACGTGCGAGCGCAAGGGCGTCCAGCGGTCTGGCCGAGCTCCAGTGCCAGGAGCGGCTCGCCGTGCACACTGTCACCGATCTTGATGAGACGAGCACCATCGCGCCGCAGGCGAGCCATGGCTGCGAGCAGCTCGGCGTAGCCTCGGTAGGGGCCGAGACCGCGAGACCCGATGGCGCGGACGAGGGGCTGGGCCCGGTGCCGCTGGCGGGCGTGCTCCAGGGCTGCCAAGCCAGGGTCTGGCGAGCTCGTCAGCGGCAGAGTCATCGCGGGGACATAGCTGCGTGGCGGGGCGAGAGCACGAAATTAGTCGCGTACTCCCTCTGACAGGATTGTTGTCGCTTCCGCTTCCTCCACGCGCACGTGGGGGCAGCGGAAGCGAGTTCGATGGAGACTGTTGCGCTGCGCTCGATCAGCTCTCTGCTTCGTCAGCGTGTTTTCCGATCCCTCGAGGCGCTGCAGCTTTGCCGATGCCGAGGGCGAGCACGACTAGCGTTGCAACAAAGGGCAGCAGTTGAATCAAAGTGGCGGCTTTGGAGCGACGGGCGACGTCCTGGAGGATGATTTGGAGTGCTTCGAGGAAGCCGAAGGCGATACAGGCAATCGCCGCCCGCCCAGGCCTCCAGCCCGCCAAGACGACCGCTGCCAAGGCGATGAATCCGCGGCCTCCGCTCATACCCGACTCGAAGCGATGTTGGTCGTAGGCCAGGTGGATTCCTCCGAGCGCGCAGATCGCCCCGGAGATGCACAGCGCGGTCAGGCGAATGCGACTGACGTCGAGCCCCGCAGCCTGTGCGGCGACCGGATTCTCACCACAGGCCCTAATTCGGAGGCCCAGTCGGGTGCGCCACAGCAGCCAGGGGCTCACGGTGATCGCCAGGATGGCGAGGATGGTGATCGGATCGCAAAGCACTCGCAGCAGCAGCTGCCAACCCTCGGTGCCCGTCGGTCCCCAGCGGAAGCCCTCGATAGCCGGTGAGTTCGACGAGCTGTCGTAAAGGGCTTTGAGTGCCAGCCGGGTGCCTGAATAGGCCAATAGGTTGAGGGCGATCCCGCTGACCACAGCGTCGATCCGGGTATGCTCGACCAGCCAGGCGTGAAAAGCGCTGAGGGCCATGCCGAAGATCACGCCGGCAACGACACCGGCTGCCACGCTGCCGGTGCCCAGAGCGACGGCGATGGAGAAAAAAGCGCTGGTGAGCAGGACGCCTTCGAGGCCGATCTGGATCACTCCTGAACGCTCGGCCCAGACGCCTCCCACGGCGGCGCAGGCGTAAGGGACGGCGATTCGCAGGCTCTCTGCGAGGGTGGTGATCGACAGCAGTTGGCTCATGCTTCGGCCTCCACTGGCTCGCGGCCAGGCGGACCTTGGGACGAGGCGCCGCCTGCTGGCGGCTCTCGGTCGGCCTGGGGCTCCTCGGGAGGCGCAGCGGTCCGCCGCCGCGCGTGGGCGGCAGCCGCGACCAGCAGGATCACCACGGCCTCGAGCACCCCCATGGCCTCTTTCGGGACGCTGGCGTTAATCGCCAAGCCCGCCTGGGCCAGGGTGCCGAACACCAGGGCGGCAGCGACCATGGCCAGCGGCCCGCTGCGGCCGACCATCGCTACGGCGATGCCTGAAAACCCAGCGCCCGCACCAAGACCGAGCTCGTAGTACCCCTTGTAGCCGAGCACTGTACCGGTCACCGCCAGCCCGGCGAGCGCACCGGACAGCAGCATCGCCTGGACTCGACGACGAGCGACGGGGATACCCTGAGCTTCGCAGGCTTCGGCCCCTTTGCCGACCCAAGCCATCTCCCGTCCCGATCGGCTGCGATCGAGCCACCTGTAGGTGGCGATGGTGATCACGACGGCGAGCGGAAAGGCGATGCTGGCTGCGCTTCCGGCGAAGGCACCGATCCAGTGCTCGAGCGGTGGTAGGCGTGCTCCGGCGATGATGTCAGCGGTGCGCAGGCCCGTTGCGCCGAGGCCGGCGACGAGCACCCAGGGCAAGAGCACGTCGGCGCACCGGTTCAGCATAATGCCGCTGATGATCTCGTGGACGCCCAAACGGGCGCGCATGACCCCTGCGATGGCCGCATAGCTGGCGCCCACGGCGATGGCGGTAGCCAGCACGATGGGCAGGGCTACTGGCCAGGGCGTCCCAGCAGGCAAGTGAGTGCCGACGAAAGCGCCTGCCAGGCTGGCGAGAGCCAGCTGTCCCTCGCTGCCGATGTTGAACATACCGGCCCGCAGGGCGACGTGGAACGCCAGCCCCGTCAGCATCAGCGGCGTGGCTTTGAAGAGCACCTGACCCATGCCGTAGGCCGTGCCCCAGGTGCCCATGAAGGCGTCTCGTAGCATCGTCGCCGGCGCCTGGCCGAACGATGCGGCCAGTAGATTGAAGACTAAGAGCGCACCGGCGATGGCCAGAGCGATGCGGAGCTGCCCGGACCGGAGCGCCTTCACGCCGCCTCCATGCCGAGCATGGCCCGGCCGATGGCCTCGTCCGATGCGGTGGTCGGCAGCTCGGCCGCAATGGTGCCACGGCGGATCACCACGATACGGTGACTGAGGCTCCGCAGCTCGGCCAGGTCAGCGCTGACCAACAAGACCGCAGCCCCTTGGGCTGCCACCTCAGCTATCGCATGATGGATCACCCGCGCTGCCCCGACATCGACCCCTCGAGTGGGTTGGGCGAGGACCAGCGCGCTGATATCGCGGTCGATGGCTCGAGCCATGACGACCTTCTGCTGGTTGCCACCGCTGAGCTCGCTCGCATTCCGCCCCGTGTCGGGTGGATGGACGTCAAACCGCGCGAAGCGGCTCGTGACAGCCTCCGCTTCGGCGCCAGCGCCGAGGTCGCCGAGGACCAAGTTGTCCGCCACTGAGGCCCCCAAGAGTAGCTCGTCGCGGTGCCGGTCTTCGTGCACCACAACCAGGCCTCGGGCGCGGCTCTGGCGCACGCTAGCGGACCGGTCGCCGGTCCGGCGACCGCCATCCGGTCCGACGGCGTGGTGCAGCAAATCACCGGACAATCGTATTGAGCCTCCCACCAGCGGCTCGAGCCCCGCCAGCGCCCGAGCGAGCTCCCGTTGCCCGTTGCCTTCCACGCCAGCAACGCCCACCACCTCGCCGGCGGCCACGGTCAGCGACAGGCCGTCGAGAGCCATGCTGCCATTGGCGCGCACCACCTGCAGGTCGTCGAGCTGGAGCACTATGTCGGCGTTGCTAGCCAAGTCCGGCGGCTCAGCTTCTGGTGGCGGCTCACCGCCCATGATCGCCCGAGTCAATCGAGCCGTCAGCTGGGCGCCGTTCTCGGCTGGCTCTTTGGTGCGACTGGTGGGGGTGGCCAGAGCCTCGCTGAGCACCTGCTCGCCACGGCGCATGACGGTCACGTCATCACAGAACCGCACGACCTCATCGAGCCGATGGGTCACCACGGCAATGGTGGCGCCCTGGCTGGCCAGCCGACGCAGGGTCCGGTAAAGCTCGTCCACTTCGACCGGCGAGAGCACCGCGGTTGGCTCGTCCAGGAGAATGGCTCGGGCGCCGCGGTAGAGCACCCGGAGAATTTCGAGGCGCTGCCGCTCGCCCACCGACAGCTGCTCAGTAATCCGCTGAAGGTCCAAGTCCAGGCGGGCTTGGCGACCGAT
The DNA here is from genome assembly GCA_030590865.1 of Myxococcales bacterium. GTDB lineage: Bacteria > Myxococcota_A > Polyangia > Polyangiales > Polyangiaceae > JAPYTK01. Next base: position 5,411 of record JAUVCD010000576.1, read on the forward strand.
TCGATGAGCTCGCTCGGCTGCAGCCTCCAGGTCGAGCCGGCCGAAGGCAGCGGTCGGCTCGCTGCCTAGCACTAGGTTTTCAACGGCGGTGAAGGCATCGACCAGCATGAAGTGCTGGTGGACCATCCCGATGCTGCGTCCCATCGCCTCTTGGGGCGTCGCCGGACTCAGCAGCTCGTCGTCGACCAAGACCCGGCCTTCACTCGGTTCGAGGTGGCCAGCGAGTAGCTTGAGCGCGGTGGATTTGCCAGCACCGTTCTCGCCGATGAGTGCGTGCAGCCGTCCCGGCCGGAGGGTCAGGTTAAGATCTCGAACCGCCACCAGAGCGCCGAATCGCCGCGTCGCCGCTTCGAGCCGCAGTTGCGGCCCCTCTTGGCCCTCTCGATTTTCATCGAGCTCGCTCGCTTCGGGTCGGTCCGGGTCACTCATGGTGGCTTGGTGGGCGAGCGGTCGGTGCGCTGGGCTTGGCGGTGGCGCTGGCTGCGCCCTCGGGCTAAGAAGCGCTGTGCCCCGTCCCTTTCCCCCTGTCAAACCGCCTGCTCTGGCAGAGCAGCGCGGCGAGTGTTTTACCGCCCTGGTCGGGCTGATGCAGCGTCTGCTCGCTCCTGACGGGTGCCCCTGGGATCAGGAGCAGACCTATGGCTCCTTACGCCGCTACGTCCTCGAAGAGGCTTGCGAGGTCATCGACGCCATCGATCACGGTGATCTTGGTGAGCTTCGCGAAGAGCTAGGCGATCTGTTGCTACAGGTCGTGTTCCTCGGAGAGCTGGCTCGCCGCGACGGCGCCTTCGGCCCAGATGACATCGTGGGCAGCATCGTCAACAAGCTCGTTCATCGGCACCC
>JAUVCD010000833.1 GCA_030590865.1 Myxococcales bacterium
CGACCCTCGAACGCGACCCTCGAACGCGACCCTCGAACCCCGCCGAGAACCCCACCGAGAACCCCGGTCGGCGACACCACTGCCCGTGGCATAGCAATATGAGTACAATTGCCGTGGAGATGAAAATGAGGATTCTTGTCGGCAAACTCTGCGTAACGTTGGTGTCGGCGACGGTATTGCTCTGGGCGACGGCGGCGCTCGTTGGATGTGGCGGTGACTCGAACTTGTTCGGCGATACCCACACCACGGTGGGCGGCGCAGGGGGCACTGGGGGGACCGGCGGCGCGGGGGGCACGGCTGGGAGCACGAGCGTGGTGAAGGTGGCGGTGATGGATGGCTCGAACACCACCGACGAGCTCCGCACCTTCCTCGACGGACAGCCCAATATCGACGCCGACACGCTCAACTCGTGCATCCTAGGGGAGCTGATGGCCTTCGACGTCATCGTGGTGCACAGTCAGATGAGCTGCTTCGAGAACGACGACTTCAACACCTATGTGGTGAACGGTGGCGGCATCATCGGCGTGCCCTGGGTCCACGACTACGGCGAGGTGAGCGCCTTGCCAGTGACGCCCGACTTGGTGCACAAAGAAATGGGCGCCGCCCTGGAGATCTTCGCTGTCGACCCAAGCGGTCCGCTGCTCGACGGGGTCACCTTCCAGGCCGGCGAGGCCGTCGCTTACGAACGAGGGGCACTGCCTCCGCGCGCCGGAGCCACGGTTAGCGCCCGGTGGGGCGACAGCACCAACACATCTGCGGTGGTCAGGTGGAGCCACGGCGCCGGCCGCGGGGTGTATTTGAACTTCGTCTACACCCACTCATGCTGCCCGACGGCGGTTCACTACGGTTGGGGGCAGACCCTGATCCGCAACGCGGTGCACTGGGCTGCAGGGGAGTGAGCCTAGGCTGCTCGCGCCGCACCCACCCGCCTGAGCTGGTGCGAATGCTCGCCGCAAAGACCTTAGCCCGCCGCAGCTAGGCTGCAACGGCCCACAACCACAGCTGCCGCGACGTCATCGAGGACGCCGCGGCAAATCGGTCATCGGCGAAGAGGCCGGACCTAGGAGGAGGGAACGCAGCTGCCGTTGCTCGGCGCAACCACCGGCACGTCGTCACAGCCCGTCACACCGCTGGCACCGCCACCACCGCCAGCGCCACCGCCGCCGCCGCTGCCACCGATGTCACCCATGCAGATGCCCACGTCACCCCAGGCACTGGTGTCACAGGTGTGGGACGGCGCGCAGTCACCATCGTCACAGCAGTACCGCCGGCAGATGTCGTCACCGCCGTAGCAATTCGTGGTGTTCTGGCAAAACGGGCCGCCCTGGTTGGCGCAGCTCTCACAGATCGCTGCGGGGTTCGGCGGAGCGAAGCAAACGAAAGCGTCCTGGTCACTGAAATCGCAGGCGCTGCCGTCGGTGCAAGGCTCGCCAGTCACCGGGTTGCACTCGTAGGTGACCGCTCCGCTGCTGGTGCTCGAGCTGGTGCTGGTGCTGGAGCTCGTGCTGGAGCTCGTGCTGGAGCTCGACCCAGTGCTCGTCGACCCGGTGGAGGTGGTCGAGCTGCTCGAGTCGTCATCGTCGCCGTCGTCTTCGACCGTGCAGCCAATCCACACTAGACCTGCTGCCCAAGTGAAGAGCAGCGCGTTTCTCAACGTCCGTTTCATGTTTCGCACCTTGGGGGAAAAAGTCGCTAAGCAGCGCGCGCGAGCCCAATGCCACGCGCACGGAATTCCACTTAAAACTGTATCTCTTGTCGGTCCGCCAGTCACGTGACTCGTCGCTCCCCCAGGCCACGAAGCACAATCACGGCACTTTGAGCGACTTACAACATCGGAAGCCGAGATGGTAGTTGCGGTGGCTACCTCGGCCCATCACCTTGGTGCCGTGCCAGGAGGGGGCGCGCCAGCGACAGAAGTCCTTGTGGGCCCGGATCTGGTCGAAGACGAACCAGCTGCCCTTCATTTCCGTGTCGCCGTAATGCTGTTCCGGCGAGCTAGCCATCTCGCCTGGAGCTAGCGGCAGGTTCATGTGCTCCGCCGCGTTGCCGTGCTGATCGTAGACCCCAAGGGCGCTAACGCAGGTGGGGAAGTGTCCGGTAGGAAAGGTGTTTGTGCCGCATTTGCGCCACCCGACGCCACAGTCCTTGCTCTTGCGGCTGGCGGTGCCACAGACGCCTTTTCGATACTTGGGGCCGTAGGCCCAGCTCCGGTCATCGTGGATCCGGATGTTGTGCTGGCGGCGCATCGCGCGGCGGGCGTCCTCCCGGTTCATGCGTCTGAGCAGGCCGAAATTGTAGTCAGGAGGCGTCAACTTGCCCTCACAAGCGCCTTCCCACTCGTGAGCGTCGCAGAGACGCTTGCCGAGAGTGCGGCAGATCTCCACCGCCTCGTTGGCCCGCACCCAGGTCACCGGAAAGGTGCACGGGATGTCGGGGAACTCGAACTGGTCGATGCAGCTGTCGGCATCGCTCGGTTGCTGAGTCGCAGGATCGTACAAGGGCGCCATGTAGCGGGCACCGCAAATGCGCTCGAAGCTCGGATCGCGGTAGCTCACCTTTTCGGCCGCGAGCTTGGCGCGACATTCGTCGGGTGAGGCGGGATGCTTGGTGATGGTCGGATTGCCCTGTCCGACTCGCTCCGAGGCCTCGAAGAGCTGCTCGAGCTTGCGGCGCTGCTCGCCATCGATTCCGTGAACGTAGGCGAGCTGGTCGAAGAGCAGGGCATTTTGCTCGGCGAAGGTACCGTCCCACTTCTTGCGAGCGCCCCATCCCGCCGGTGGCTCGCCTGCCAACTCGGGGAGAGCGGGCGCAGAGCTGGACGAGGCCGCGGCGCTGCTCGTGCCCGTAGCCGTGGCGCTGCTGCTGGCAATCTGCTGAGCACCCACGCTCGCTTCAGCCGCAGCAGTGGACGCCCCAGGCTCGCCGCCCCGTTCCTCGGAGCAAGCCAGGCCCAACGCACCGAACAGCACGGCCCCGCCGAGCACCGCAGCCCAGCGAATCACCCCCCCCGCCGACAACCAGAGCGAGCGGGTCATTGGGGTGAATAGGTCTCCCGCCACAAGGCACCAGCAACGACCTGATCGACGCCGAAGCGCAAGGGTGTGGTCTCGTTGGCCAGCCACAGGCGCGCCTGGTCCGCGAAATAGGGTGACTCGGTGAGGGCGGACTGGCCGCCGGGGATGATGTTCTGGCCCGTCACCTCGTCGCCCTGGAGGGAGACCACCAGCCGCATGACTGGACCAGACCCGTAGCTGAAGCGAGTGCCACTGGTGCCAGAGTTGGCGGCGTCAACCGAGTCCTGATCGCCATCTCGGGGGAACCACTTGAGCCCAAGACGCGGATCGCCCGACGACAGTGACTCAGCTAGCGGAATGTGGGCGGTGGTGATGGCGAACTTCTCGGTCAGCGACGCGTAGTCTGGATCGTCGCCGATGAAATCGGCCAGCAGCGACTCGAACTTGGCGTAGTGGCGCAGCCCCCAGAGCCACTGATCCATGTCGCTGGTG
>JAUVCD010000024.1 GCA_030590865.1 Myxococcales bacterium
GGCGTTCCCGGGATCTGTGCTGCAGGGACCTATCAGTGCATCAATGGCGGCCTCAGCTGCCAGCAGATCAACACGGCGACCACCGAGATGTGCAACGGTCTGGACGACGACTGTGACAGCCTGACCGACGAAAACAATCCAGGTGGCGGTGGCGCGTGCAGCACCGGCAATCCGGGGATTTGTTCAGCGGGCACCTATCAGTGCATCAACGGCGGCTTCAGCTGCCAGCAGACCAATACGGCGACTACCGAGACGTGCAACGGCCTGGATGACGACTGCGACACCCAGACCGACGAAGGTAACCCAGGCGGAGGGGGCAGCTGCTCCACTGGCAATCTGGGGATCTGTGCGGCCGGGACCTTGCAGTGTCTGAACGGTGGTCTCAGCTGTCAGCAAACCAACTCGGCGGTGACCGAGATCTGTGGCAACAACCTGGACGACGACTGCGATGGCAGCACCGACGAGGGCTGCGGGACCTGTACCAACTTTGCGGGCTCGACCACCCCAGCCGTCAACCCAGGCGGGGGATCCATTGTACCCTACTCCCCGGCGTCGATGATCAACGGTATCGGCGAGAACTGCTCCCAGTTCGGGTGGATGAGCAACTCCACCTCCTCGGCCGGCTGGGCTGCGCTGACCTGGTCTGGGGGCCAACTAGTAGGTTCGATGTTCATCGACAGCGAGCACGGAACGGCGCCGGCCTGTGGCAGCACGGGTCGGAACATCGCTACCGCCACCGTTCAGTACCGAAATACCAGCAACGTCTGGGTCACTGTCGGCACCATCTCGGGAGCGGAGAACTACATGTATACCTTCCCGTCTCCGGTGCTCGCTACGGGCGTGAGGCTCTACAACGTCTACTCCAGCGCGGGCAACGGCAACACGGTGGTCCACGAGTGGTATCTCTACTCGGGCACTGGCTGCCCGACACCGACGCCGAACTGAGCTCCACCGCGTTCGGGCGCCGTCGGTCCTACTCTGATCGGCGAGCGCCCAGACACCGGTTTCAGCGGCGCTCGGCGAAGAAGCGCTGAAGCCGCTCGGCGCAGGCCTCGGCGAGCACGCCACCGGTTACTGCGAAGCGGTGGTTGAGCCGCGGGTCGCGGCCCACCACGAAGAGCGAGTCGAGGGCACCGGCCTTGGCGTCACGGCAGCCGTAGACCACCCGCTCGATGCGGGCGTTGAGCAGCGCCCCGGCGCACATGGCACAGGGCTCGAGGGTGACGTAGAGGGTCAGGTCGTCGAGCCGCCATCGCCCCAGCGTCTGGGCCGCGGCACGGAGGGCCTCGATCTCCGCGTGGGCGGTAGGATCGGCCCGTTGCTCGCGCCGGTTGTGGCCCTTGGCAATGACGACCCCGTCTCGGTCGGCCACCACCGCACCCACCGGAACGTCGAGATGGACCACCGCCGCATCGGCCTCCGCCAAGGCGAGGCCCATCAGCCGTTGTTCGAGAGCTAGCTCTTGTTGCGCGGTCATCGCCCGCCCTGGCGAGCGTTTGGCGTTACTTGTTCGAGTTCGCCAGTTGCTCGAGCTGGCTGTAGTTGCCGCTGTAGCCTTCTTGGATCGCGATGACCTTCATGGTTCGCGGATCGACCAGGGTGGTCATCGGCGTGCCGACCGAGCTACCAGGCACCATGGAGTAGTAAGGATCGGCGCAGACCGCCACTGAGTCCAAGCCCCAATAGTTCTTCCATTGCAGCGCACCAGCGGTGGTCGGCGTTCCGCCGTTGGAGTCATCGAGCATCAGCGTGACCCACTTGATGCCGAGACCCTGGCTCGCCCAGCTCTGCATGTTTGCTTCGAGGCTACCTGCCTCTTGATCACAGGCGGGTCACCCATATTGCGACGTTTCGACCATCAAGGCATTGATGCCCTTGGTCCCGTCGCAGTCGAAGTAGGCCTCAATCGAGATGGTCGTAGCCTGAGTGGCCGGTCCTTCGTCGTAGCCTTGCCATGACAGGCTGGGCGCCAATGTCGAGCCGGTGCTCACGCCGTAGGGGCCAGCCGGATAGGTGCAGCCAGAGCTGCTGGACGAAGAGGACGAGGTCGAGGACGAGGTGGTGGTCGAGGATGAGGTCGAGGTCGAGGTCGACGTCGACGTCGAGGTCGAGGTCGAGGTCGAGGTGCTGCTGGTCGAGCTCTCCCCGCCGACGCCGCTTGTGGAGCTGGAGCCGCCGGTGCCGACGATGGGGCCATCGTCGTCGTTGCCACTCAGCTCGTCGAGGATGATCTCGTCGGCGCCTGAGATTACGTTGCAGGCCACGAGCGACAGCGCTCCCACCACTGCCACGCCGCAGGTCCATCCCCTGCGCCTGGTGTTCGTGTCAGCCTCCGACATCGCCTCTCCACCGCTCTGAGGTAAGCCTTGTTCGGCCACCGGGCCGAACCGTACAAACAACTATGAACCTACAGACGCTCGCTTGTCAATCGCTTATGCCTTGTAATTGTTAAGATTGACTCAATTTACGTCGGCCGGGTAGGGGATATTGTGACACGGTGGGATATTTCCCGTGTTGAAAAATCGGCCCGTTGGCCGAATCGGTCGGCCGGCCGAAGTCGCCCTTGGGCTGAGCAAATCATCAGTGCTCGATGCCGCGCCACCCGGGGCTGCATCGATCGGTTGTTCCAGTCGCTCACCGACCGGCCGTTTGGTGAGGCCCTCGGTCAGAGCCAGGCGAGCAGCTTGGCGACCAGTTTCTCGACGCCCGCACCCACTTGAGCAGGCCCCGTGGCCAGCATGTAACAAGGCGTGCTGACCACCCGGTTGCCTTCGTCGACCACGATGTCGTCCACCACCTGATCGACGTGCTTTGCGCCCATCGCGCCGAGCGCCTCGGCGGTGCCCTTGTCGTTGCCGATGGTCAGCTCGACGTGGTGGTCTGCGCCAAGGATCTTGGCCACCACGGCTGGCGCAATGCACAGCGCGCCGATTGGCTTCTTCGCTGCATGCATGCGGGTCACCAGGGTGGATACGCCGGGGTCAACCGAGCAACTCGGGCCATCAGCGGCGAAGCTGCACAGGTTCTTGGCGGCGCCGAAGCCCCCAGGAATGATCAGCCCGTCGAGCTCTGCGGCGTCTACTTTGGCCACGTCGCGAATGTTCCCTCGGGCGATGCGGCCCGCTTCACGCAGCACATTGCGAGGGTCGCCCTGGGGCTGGCCCGCGTTGTGATCGATCACGTCGGCTTGGTCTTTGTCTGGGGCCATGCAGATGATCTCCGCCCCAGCTCTGTCCAAGAAGTAGAGCGTGAGGGTTGCTTCGTGGATCTCTGCGCCATCCAGATAGCCGCACCCTGACAGCAGCACACCGATCTTCTTCGCCATGTCGTCCTTGCCTCTCGCTTTCGTTCGAGAGGCGGATCATAGCCATCTGGGTGGAGCCTTCAAGCGGGCCGAGCCGCCTCGATGCGGGTACCCTATCAGGGTAGACCGAGCTCACCGCCGAGGGGAGAACCGCCGGACCATGAACCCTGCCATCGAAAAGAAGCGGATCCGCGTCTCATACGGGAACATCGCCTACCTGGAGACCGGCTCGAAGGACAAACCGCCGGTGCTGTTCGTCCACGGGATCCCCACCTCGAGCTACCTATGGCGGCACGTGCTGCGCTTCTTGCAGAACGACTTCCATTGCTACGCCCCAGATTTGATGGGTCTAGGGGACACGCAAATCGATCCTTTGCGGACGTCGCTGGACATGGACAACCAGGCCGAGATGCTGGTCGAGTTCATGGCGGCCCTGGGTCATGAGAGCTTTGGCTTGGTGTGCCACGATCAGGGCGGCGCGGCGGCTCAGATCATTGCGGCTCGGCTTCCTGACAAGCTTCGTTGTCTCGTGTTGACCGATTGTGTTTGTTACGACAACTGGCCGGTGCCGGTGATCCGGCACTTGCAGCAGCTGGCATCGGTTCCGCTGCTCGGTGACGTACTGGGCCGCACCGGCATCAGCGAGTGGCTCGCGACCCGAGTGCCCATCACTGGGTTCCGCAAGGGCGTGTACGATCCGAGTAAGCTCTCCGACGAGTCGATTCGCGAATACCTCAGGCCGCTGCGGTCAGGTCCCGTGGAGCGCGAGCGCTTTCGCCAGTTCGTGCTAGCCGGCGCTCCTCGCTACACCGAGCTCTGCGTCGATGGCTTGAGGACCTTTGAGAAGCCCACTCTGATTCTCTGGGCAGGGGACGACTACTACTTGTCGCCATCTTGGGGGCGGAAGCTCTTCGAGGACATTGCTGGCGCCGAGCGTTTCGAGCTGGTGCCGTTTTGTGGGCATTTCTGGCAAGAAGAACGACCGAGCGAGTTTTCGTCGATCATCGGGACCTTCCTCGCCGAAAAGCTGTTGGGCCGAGAGGTCCCGGCCCAGCGGTCCAAGAGTCTGACGATCATGTCCGGTACCGGAGGCGGCAGCGCGACGCCGCGCCTACCGGTCTGCGCGGCGCGAAGCGGCGACGGCGAAAACAAGGATCAGGAGACCTCGGTATGACCGGACCGATGCGGGTGTTGCCCTTCACTGCCATCGTCGGCCAAGAGCGGTTGAAGCTCGCCCTTCAGATGCTCGCGGTGGACCCCAGGCTCGGCGGTGTGTTGATTCGGGGTGAGAAAGGCACGGCGAAGAGCACGGCGGCTCGGGCCTTGGCGAGGTTGCTTCCCCCAGTGATGGTTCACGAGGGGTGTCCTTTCGGCTGCGCCGTCGAGCGGCCCTCCACCTGGTGCGACCAGTGTCGTGAGCCGGTGAGCCACCCCCAGGTCGAACGCCGACCGGCTTTCGAGACCTTGCCCCTCGGGACCACTGCCGACCAGTTGCTCGGGACCATCGATCTGGAGCGAGCACTCAAGCATGGTGAGCGACGCTTCAGTCCGGGCTTGCTGGCGCGGGTCAATCAGGGCGTGCTCTATGTGGACGAGGTCAATCTGTTGGACGATCATCTCGTGGATTTGCTGCTCGATGTGGCGGCCATGGGGGTCAATGTGGTGGCCCGAGAGGGGATCTCGGTGAGCCATCCGGCAGAGATCATGCTGCTGGGGACGATGAACCCCGATGAGGGCGAGCTGCGACCCCAGCTGACCGACCGCTTTGGTCTCTGCGCCGAGGTCGAGGCATTGACCGATCCTGACGAGCGAGCCGAGGTGGTGATGCGCCGGCTGCAATTCGATGCCGACCCCGAGGGCTTCTGCGACCGATATCAGGCGGAGGAGCAACGGCTCGCTGAGCGCATCATCGAGGCACGACGGTGCCTCAAAGAGGTGAAGGTGGATCGGAAATGGTGTCTTGCCGCTGCTTGCTTGTCTCTCGAGCTCGGCGTGCACGGCCATCGGGCCGACGTGCTGCTGGTCAAGGCGGCTGCAGCTTTGGCTGCCTTGGAGGGACGAACGGCGCTGGGCCAGGCGGACATCGAGCAGGTCGCTGCGGTCGTCCTGCCTCATCGTCTGCGGCGCCGTAGCTTCGACGACCCGACGGCTCAGTCCTCGGCCGAGTCGGCTGCAGAGCTTGCAGCGCGAGTCAGCGATGCGTTGCAACAGGACGGGAGCCTGCCAAAAAAACGGTGACGGGCCGGCCGGTGGAGGCTGACGGCGTGGCGTTGCCGGAAGCCATGGGGCACCTCGGTCAGTCCGCGCAACAACCAAGCACGCCCCGTTCGGAGGACCGTTCCCCTGGTGGTGGCAGCAACCTGGGCGCGCGGGTACGGGCCGACGGCGGGGCCGCCGCACCAGGACTGTTTGCTGCGGGTCTGTGGGGCGCGGCGGGCAGCCCGTCGGCGCCGTCGTCGGATCATCGCCTGGAGGTGGCCGTCGGCGAGCCGGCGCTGGCCAATCTGACGGGTCGGGCTCGAGGTGACGGCCGCCATCGCCGGTGGCGCGACGTGATCTCTCGTGAGCCTTTCCAGGGCCGCTACACCGGGGCGACCCAGCCGCGGGGACGGTTTTGTGATGTGGCTTGGGATGCCACGTTGCGGAGCGTGGCTCACCGGCAGCGCCAGCGGCGCTCATGGGGCTCGCTGGCGGTACACATCCAGCTCGACGAGTTGCTGGTCAAGCAGCGGGTGCGGCGACCAGGGCAGCTCTTGCTCTTTGTGGCTGACGGGTCGGGATCGATGGGTGGCTCGCTCACCGAAATGGCCAGGCGGATTGGCGCCGCCGCCCTGCGGGACGCCTATCTCAAGCGTGCCCAGGTGGCGGTGATTGGCTTTCGCGACCGGGCGGCCGCCGTTCTCTGTCGACCGACGCGAAAGATCGGGCGGGTTCACGGGGCCCTCGAAGGCTTGCCGCTCGGCGGGACCACACCCTTGGCCCGTGGTCTCGAGCTGGCCTTCGACACGGTCGAGCGGCACCGTCGCAGCGATCCTACTCGCAGGCGCACGATGATATTGATCACCGACGGGCGGGCCAATGTGGGGTCCCAGCCCGGTTATGAGCGAGTCCTCCAGGAGGTGGAAACGGCGGCGCGACGGCTGGCCGCGCAGCCGGACCTGCCCTTGCTGTTGATCGACACCACCGAGCCGGGAAAGAACGACCGGGCTGCCCGCCGATTGTCCGACTGGCTCGATGCCGATCGCCTGGTGCTCAGCGCGGTGGCAGGCTCGGGGGACGACCTGGCCTCCGCCTTTGCGGTGGCGCTGGGCCGCTGGACCCTCAGCCCGAGGAGCTTGCCTGGGAGGCGGCCGCGACGGCCCTTGTGACCCTAGGAGTCAGACACGCAGTCCGTGTACTCGGTGGTGCACGAGGTGCCGAGGCAGTTGTTGCAGGCCGTCTCCGCTGGGGGGCCGTTCTGGCAGAAGGGATCGCAATCGCTCCCGCAGGTGGCACCACAGGCGCAGCTGTATAGTGCGGTGACTATCTCCTCCGAACCGGTGCAGAACTCTCCCTCGGTCACGCCGGTGAGGAAGGCGGCGCAGCTGATGCAGGTCGTGCCGGTGCTCGACGAGCTGCTGCTGGACGAGCTGCTGCTCGAGGAGCTGCTGCTGGACGAGCCGCTGCTGGTGGAGGTGCTGGTGGTGTTGGGGTTGAAGGGATTGTCAGAAGGGCCGGAGATCCCCTCGCCAGGCTCGGACTGGCCGGGGCCTGGGCCGGAGACGAAGCCGTCCTCGGTACCCCCCGAGCAAGCCAAAAACACGACGAGTGGCGCCGCAACCCATGTCAGATGGTGGTGCCTCATGATGCTCCTAGAAATAATAGCGTGCCCGGACGTGCTGTGTGAATAGATCCCAGGGGCTCTGGTACTCGGAGGTCGTAAACACCAGGTTGTCTTGTGAGGCGTGGGCCCCGCCCACGGTGATGTCGGTCGCCTGGTGGGTGAGGTACATTCCGACCGAGCCCTCTAACGCGAGCTCCGGGAGGCCGATGAACCCCCAATAGACCTCGCCGCCGACGCGGACGCCCACATCGAAGCGGCTGCCAGAAAGCTGGGCCGGCGGCGGGGGCTCGACGCCGGGTTGGTAGCTGGGCTCGACCTCCGAGTAGGCGTAGCCGAAGTTGGTCTCTGGCGCGATTTGCAGGCTGACGTGCTCGCCCTCGACGATCGACAGCGGTACGCCGAGATGGAAGAAGAGAGACGTGATCGTCGCCTTGTCCGCGGCATAGGTGGTGGTGGAGACCGAACCGGTCGACACGCTCATGCCGACGCCCAGGTCCAGACCCATCAGTGAGGAGAACCAGTAGCGGATTCCGATGGCCGGCGTCGGAATGAACTCTGGTGCTCCAGGGTTGACGACCGGGTCATCACCGTCGCCGGCCGGGGTGCCACTGGCGATGGGAACATTGCTGATTCCGAACCAGCCGACGCCGACGTGGCCCACCCATTGGTCGTGGTCCGTCTTGCCGTCATCCTCTTCAGCGTCCGCCTCGACCTCGCTGGCGACCGCTGGGGGGGGGGGCTCGGGCTTGGGCTCCGGCTCGTCCCTGGCATCGTCTTCGTCGCTCTCGTCTTCGTCGCTCTCGTCGTCGCCGTCGCTGCTCTCGTCCTCCTCCCCCTCCTCCCCCTCTTCTTCCTCAGTCGCGGTGTCGCTCTCATCCGACTCGTCCGAGTCGGGTTGGGCACTGGCGTTCTGCACGAAAAACGCGAGGGTGACCGACGTCATCCAGGCGAGCCCTCTGCTTGGCGGCATCATGCGCTTGTCCTCACTGGTTCACCCCATCTCCACTGGCTACCCACCGATGCTCTTGGTGACCGCTACTGGCAGTCGCCGAGGCATTCGGCGTAGTCGTCCTTGTTCTCGGCGATGTCATCGCAGTCGTTATCCAGCACGCATTCGGCGTGGCACTCGACATCGTCTTTACATTCGCTGATGGATCCGTCGATGCCCGCGCCGGCACCGAGCCCGCACTCGCCGACGAGCTTGTCCACCGCTTCATCGCAAACATCTATCGCGGTACAGCCACCGACACCTGCGATGATGGTGGCCAGCCACAGCACTCGCGTTTTCGTTGCCATCCTTCGTCTCCCCTGCTGACCGGGACGGGCCAGTCTGCGGCGTCTCGCCGTCGGGACGGTAACGGTGCAGCAAGAAGGCTGTCAACTCCACCCGCCCGACTTTGGGTCGCGGTCTCATTGGGCGTGGGCGGCTTCAGGAGGCCGGCGTGGACGCCGGGGCACAGCTGGCGTCCACCGTCCATCTCAGGGCGCGTGCTGCTCTGCTGTCGTCCGAGCGGGTCACCGGCGGCGTTATCTGCGATGATGGAGTGCTCTTCGAGCCGATGCCTTCATGGATGCCGTCTTCAATAGCGACGAGAAGCTGAGAGCCCTGCGGCTCGCCAACCAGGTGCTCGAGATCGGGCTTCAGGAGCACCGGACCGAGGACTTGTCCGATCTGTTGAGCGCCATCATTCGGTGTGTGCTCGACGGCACCAAGCTGCCCTATCTGGGGATCGGTCTCGCCCGCGAGACGAGCAATGACGTGGTCCGAGCCGTCGGCATGCATCGCGGCGGCGAGCCGTTACGCCGCGCAGCGGTGGGTTCTCTTGGGGACGGCGTTGTGGGTCGCGTCGTGGCATCAGGCGAGGCGGTTTTGATCGACGATGTCCGCGCCACGGAGCACTACCTCGACCTCAATCCGGGGATGCGCTCCGAGCTGACGGTGCCGCTGCGGGTCGGTGAGACAGTGATTGGCGCGATGAACTGTGAAAGCGCCGAGGTCGGACGGTTCGACAGCACGGATCAGGCGCTGCTCGAAGCGCTGGCCACGCCGGTCGCCTTGGCCGTTCGAACCAACGGCCACTACCGAAAAGAACAGCGCCGGCTCGCCCAACTGACCCTGCTGAACGAGATCGGCCGGACCGTCACCTCCACGGTCGATCTGGACGAGTTGCTGCCCAGGATCGTGGAGTGCATTCGCCTCCGTTTGGGCTACGCCGTGGTGTGCATCGGTTTCGTCGACGACGCGCAACAGGTCGCAGAGCTGCGGGCCGCCAGTTCGGAGATGACCATCGATTTGCCCATCGGTTATCGGCAGCGAATTGGTGTGGGCGTCGTCGGAGAGACCCTTCGCCGCCGAGGCAGCCTCTTGGTCCCTGATGTGCGCAGTCGACCCAACTATGTCTCGGTTCATCCGGACATCCGCTCGGAGGTGTGCTGTCCCTTGTGGGTGGCCAAACGCATCGTCGGGTTCCTCGACGTGGAGGCCACGGAGATCAGCGCCTTCGACCAAGCCGACCAGATGCTTGTCGAGACCTTGGCGGATCACATCTCTCAGGCTGTCCAGAACGCCCGCAATCTTCAGAGGATGCAGCAGCAACGCCAGGAGCTGGCGGCCATGTTGGTTCACGACCTGCGCAGCCCGCTGACGGTGATCCAAGCAGGCACCGACCTGATGGCTCTCGACGCGGAGGAGTCGGAGCTTGGCGCTGATTCGCATCACGCCCGCACGATGTTGATGGCTTGCGACCGCATGAAGGCGCTCATCGACGGCGTGCTCGAGCTGCACGAGCTCGAGTCCGGGGAGATGACCGTAGCGCCTGATCCCACCGATGCGGCTCAGGTGGTGAGCTCGGTGCAGCTGGGCATGGAGCTGGTCGCGACGCGAGCTTCGGTGCAGCTCTGCTTCGATGCCCCCGAGGCCCTGCCTGCCGTGGTTGCCGATCCAGCGCTGCTCACCCGGATCCTCGAGAACCTGGTCAATAACGCCCTGCGAGTCACCCCCGCCGCCGGTCAGGTCACCCTGGCCGTTGCCGAGGCGCCGCCGTCTCTGCTGAGCGACAAGCTACCCGGGGTCACCGACCGGGCTATCCTAATCTCCGTTGAGGACACCGGACTGGGCGTGCCGGCCGCGCACCGTGAACGGATTTTCGACAAGTTTGCCACCCTCGAATCTCGCCTCGGTGGCCACCGGCGCTCGACCGGCGTCGGCCTGGCCTTCTGTCGGGAAGCCGTCCACGTCCAGGGCGGTGCCATCTGGGTCGAAGGCGCCCCGGGCGGGGGTGCCCGGTTCTGCGTGCTGCTGCCCGCTGTCCCTGCTCCCGTCGGCTAGTTTGAGGGCTCGAATACGGAGGGGAGCGGACGCTCACCTCGGCCTCGGACTCCCACCCTTCGCCGAACTCCCCAGAATCCTGGCGCGCCCAGAAAGATTCGAACTTTCGACTTCCGGCTTCGTAGGCCGGCGCTCTATCCAGCTGAGCTATGGGCGCTCGTTGACTGGCCGAGCGGATGTAGGGGGCACGTCTCGGCAAGTCAAGAGTGGGGCGCCATCGGGACCACAAAAAAGAAAACACGCGGTTGCCGCCCACCGGTACCGCGTGTTGTTGAGCGTCGGACGCTCAAGGATCTAAGGCGCTTCCAAGCAGGAAACACTCTAAGTGAAGTTCAAGCTCTAAGTGAAGTTGAAGCTCGCTAAGCCAAGCGACACGCCAAGGAGTAAGAAAAAGCGAGAAGCTAAGTATTTAGAAGAATTAAGAAGTTGATTCGCTCTTCGAGGAGGAAGCCTCACGCTGCAGCCCGCAGCTCAAGCGATTCTGGGTCTTTGCAAAAGCATGGGGTGTGCCAGATTCTTGCTGTCCGGAATAATCTCCCGATTTCGCCTGTTTGTGCTGTGTCGAGGGAGTGGTGCACGAAATGTGGGCAAAATTTCGAGGCATTGCTGTCACACCATCGTCCAAAGTGTGAACTTTTTGCAGGGTTGACCCAAGCCGTGACCCATGGCGGCGGGTACCCAGGTGGTAACTACTGGTTTTCTGGGCCGCCGTCGGGGCTACTCGCCGGCAGGGCGGGCGGGCCGAACAGGCCATCCGCTGGCGCCTCTTGATGGCAGCGGACGCACAGATTGAGGGGCTTGGTGGCTGCGACTCGCCGCTGCTCGTCGAGCACTAGGAACTCCCAGCCGAGCTGGGTCGGCGAGGCGCTCGGCGCGCGCTTGTGCATCACGTAATAGAACGCCGTGGTCTCAGAGCCCGGCCGGTGGTGGCGTTGGACGATCAGGGCGCCGACAGGTAGCGCCGGGCGCGCGGGGAACTGCTCGTAGGCGGCGGCCGCTTCGTTGCGCATCACGGTGCGCTCGAAGCCAGAATCGTGCTCCGAGGGGCCCCGGCCTGCGACCCGCTGCAAGGCATCGAGGGTCTTGGCTCGAGCCCACGGTTTGCGTTGCTCGACCGGGATTGGCCTGACCCGGGGGGCAGGCTTTGGCGGCTCTGGGGCAGGCTCGGTGCCCATGCCGGGTTGGGGGCCCCAGCCATCATCGTGAACCACCGGGCGCGTCCTCGGCCCACAGGCCGCCATGCCGCCCACGGCAGCTACGGCGATCCACCATGGCCAGCACGGCCGCTCGTCGACAGGTTCCACGGTCACAGGATGCTACAGTAACGACACATGGGCTTGTCCGTTTTTGGTAGCGCCACCAGCTCGTCGGGGTCCCGCGCGGGCTCGCCCTGGATGAGGTCACTTGCCTGGCAGCAGATGCTGCACCGTGCGGTCCTGCTCGCAGTCGCTGTCTTGAGCTCCATGCTCGTTGCCGGTCAGGCAAGGGCAGCGGACAACGCCTCGGGACGGGCCTGGCTCGGCGTGGCGATGCGTTCTGGACCGGCGGGCGGGGTGGTGGTCGATTACGTCTTCAAGACGTCTCCGGCCGCCAAGGCGGCGCTGAAAGAGGGCGACATGCTGGTCAGCGCCGACCGCGCGCCTTTCGACAAGCCCTCCGACGTGGTGGCCCACGTGCGGCGCCGCCGGCCAGGCATGAGCCTCAACGTCGTGGTTCGTCGCGGCGGTCGCGAGCGGCCTGTGAAGGTCTTGCTCGAGAGCCACCCAGGGGACGAGGCGCTGGTGCGGCTGATGCACGTCGGTAGTCCTGCCCCCGAGCTCGAGCGGCTCAGCCCGGTGCAGGGCAAGGTCCCCAAGGCCATTAACGAGCTGCGTGGCCAGGTCGCGATCGTCCACTTCTGGGCGAGCTGGTGTAGCAACTGCCGTTTGGTGACGCCGACTTTGGCCAAGTGGCACAAGCGCTACGCCAAGCGGGGCGTAAAGGTGTTGGGCATCACGGCCGATGCCGTCCAGACGGCGACCGAGACCACGACCCGCTGGAAGATCCCTTATGCGGTGGCGAGCGACGGTCAGCAGAAGACCGCTGCGGCCTACCGAGTCAATGCCATCCCCGCAGTCTACGTCGTGGACCGAAAAGGTGTCATCCGCGAGGTGCTGATCGGCTATGACCCAACCCGCCGTGCCGCCACCGAGAAACTCATCGAAAAGCTGCTCTCCGAGCACTGATGATCCGCTCCGCCTGGACCGGGATGGCGGGCCCGTCCGGGCTGTCTCCGACGGTCCCAGTCTGTCCCGCTGGCAGGTCCATGGCAGCTGGGTCGTGGCGCTCGCTTTGGCGGCCTGTGGCGGGCCGTCGACGCCGACTGACCCGCCCTTGCAGGCCACCGCTCCAGCGGGGCTGAACCAGACCTCGCCGGCCACCGCCGGTCCGGGAGCAACCGTCGCTGCGGGCGTCGTGGTCGCACCCACCGCCAGCGCCTCGGCGCCGAGCTCAGCCACGGCACCGAAGCGCTTTGCGGGAGCTGCTTTTCCACCGCCGGACTACCCGCCCATCCACGAGCGCACCCGGGAGCCCGACGATGGCACGTGGCGGCCTTTGCCGATGCCGCTGGACGGGCCGTCGGTGATGGCGGTCAGCACGAGTCACCCCCACCCCATCAAGGGCTTCGTCTTCGTCAAAGTCGTAGCCTTCGATCGTCGCTACCTGGACCTGAGGCTGGTCGCCGGGACTCAGGAACCTCAGTCGAAGGTGGTGGCCGTCGAGCGCCGCCCCGGTCTGGTGCCCAGCCAAGATCAGGGACGGCTCCTGGCCGTCTTCAATGGCGGATTCAAGGCCAAACACGGCAGCTACGGCATGCTCTTGGACGGCGATCTCTTCGTTCCGCCCAAGGACGATGCCTGCGCCGTGGCCCAGTATCTCGACGAGACGATCCGCATTCGCTCGTGGCCGGTACTGAGTGGCGATGTGCAAAAGCTGAGCGCCTATCGCCAGACGCCGCCCTGCCTCGTCGAGCAAGGGGAGCTGAACCCACGGCTCAAGAGCGCCTACAAGTCGCGGCGCTGGGGATCGGCGGTCGGCGGCGTGCAGGACATCCGGCGATCGGCCGTTGGGCTCGACAAGACGGGACGCAACCTGCTCTACGGCTTCGGCGATTGGGTGACCCCAGGTGAGCTTGCTCTGGCCATGAAGGCTGCCGGTGCCGTCGATGCGGCCCAGCTCGACATCAACTGGTCCTATACGCGCTTCTTTCTGTTCGACCATCCGCCTGGCGGCCCCCCCCACATCCGGGAAACCATCATCCCGAAGCTGAAGTTCTCGAAGAACCGCTACATCGACAAGTCGTCTTACCGCGACTTCTACTACGTTGGGCTGAGGCCCGGGACGGCCCGCTAGGCATTGGCAATTTCCGTTCGGTGGCGGATCGACCATATTGCGATGGCCCGCACCAACCGGCGAGGAGGCAGGCTGTGGCCGACGTCGTGGAGAAGCTGAAGCTCTTAGGGAGCGCAGCCCTGGAGATGAACAAGAGTGGGGGGCTGGGCGACGGTGGCCTGGGCGCCCTGGAGCGCATCCTCTCGCTGGCATCCGAGGCTTTGGGGCTCGAGCAAGTGGCCATCCTCACCTGCGACAAGGGCAGCCGCGATCTAGTCGTCCGTGCCGCGCTTGGCTACGGCGAGGTGACGGGCCGAGTCATTCCCGCGGGGAAGGGCATTTGCGGCGCGGTTTTCGAATCCGGCGCCGGCGAGGTCGTGGGGGACGTCACCGGGGACCCTCGCTATGAGTCGGGGGTCAAGGGGGGGCGCACCGAGATGGCTGCGCCTCTCAAGATCGGCGACACCGTCATTGGCGTGCTCGACACCGAATGTCCCGAGCCCAACGCTTTCGACGAGTCGGAGCTCGAGGTCTTCTCCCTCTTTGCCGCCCTGGCCGCTACAGCGCTGGCCAACGCCGAGCATCGGGCGACCATGGAGCACGACAATCGCAAGCTCAGGTTGCTCAATCGCGCCGCCCGTGCGGTGTCCTCAAACCTCGATGTGGATTCCATCCTGGACAAGATTCTCGGGCTAGCGACGGACGCACTCGAGCTCGAGCGTTGCGCGGTGCTCTTGCCTGCCGATGACGGCGAAGGGCTCATCGTCAATTCTGCCGTGGGCTACGACGAGGTGGTCGGCAAGCTGGTACCCAAGGGGCAGGGGATCTGCAATGCCGTCTTCGAAGGTGCCCGGCCCGAGGTGGTCGACGATGTGAGCCGTGACCCCCGCTACGTTTCCGGTATCGTGGGCGGGCGAGCCGAGATGGCGGCTCCGATGCGGCTCGATGGCGAGGTGATCGGGGTGCTCGATGCTGAGAGCCCTGAGGTGGGTGCCTTCAGCGAGCACGATCTGGTCGTCTTCACGGCTTTCGCCCACCACGGGGCCACCGCGCTTCGCAACGCGCGTTTCGTAGCATCGCTGCGACGCCGGGCCGGGCGGCTCAGCCTCTTGAACAAGGCGAGCTGCACCGTCTCCAGCGCAGTGAACCTGGAGACCGTGCTCGGACGGATCCTAGAGATGAGCGCTAAGGCCCTCAGCTTCGAGCGCTGCGCCATCGTGATGCCTGGTGAGGACGGCGAGCTGACGGTTCGGGCGGCTCATGGGTACGGTGAGATCGTAGGCAAGAAGATCCCGACTGGGGCCGGCGTCAGCGGCACCGTGTTCGAGACCGGCAAATCTGAGCGGATTGCCGACGTGTCGCGTGATCTGCGCTACGTCGCCGGTTCGGAGGGGGCGCGCAGCGAGATGGCCGCTCCCATGGTGGTGGGCGGTGAGGTGATCGGGGTGCTCGATGCCGAAAGCCCGGCCGTCGATGCGTTCAACAAGGTGGACCTCGAGGTCTTCGAGGCCCTCGCCGGGCAAGCCGCCGTGGCGGTTCGCAACGCCCGACTGTTTCAGGGGATGGAAGAGGCCAATGCGACCCTGCAGTCGAACCTCGTGGAAATGGCACGGCTGAACAAAGAGCTGGGAGTCTATACGTCCCAAGTGGCCACGGCACGAGACGCTCTGGCCACCCAAGTGAAGCAGCTCACGGCGCTGCACCATGCCGGTCAAGCCGTCGTGTCGAGCCTCGATCTGGACACCACGCTCGAGGCCATCGTGACCATGACCCAGGAGATCGTCGAGTCATCCTCCACGACCATCAAGCTCATCGATCGAGAGACCAAGGAGCTCAGTGTCAAGGTACGGGTCGGCGTAGCGGGCCAGACCGAGGGCGTAGAGACCGTCGAGCTGCCCCTGGTGGTGGGCGACAAGACCATCGGCACGTTTGAGATCGAGAGCGCGCGAGCTTACGACGCGGGCGAACGGCGCCTACTCGAGACCTTGGCCTCCCAGGCGGCCATCGCCATCGAGAATGCGCGACTGTTCGAGGATACCCAGCGAACCTACTACGACACGCTCCGGAGCCTGGCCGGGGCGCTCGAGGCGCGGGATGCCTACACCCGAGGTCACTCCCAACGGGTCGCCGATCTTGCCGGCAAGCTGGCCGAGCAGCTGGGGCTGGACGAGAAGGCTCGTCACGAGATCTACTCAGCCGCTCTGCTCCACGACATCGGCAAGATCGGCGTGCGGGACGAGGTCCTGCTCAAGCCAGGGAAGCTCACCGAAGAGGAGATGGCGACCATTCGTAGCCACCCGATTTTCGGAGATGCCATCTTGGCGCCCTTGCAGTTTCTCGGGCGGGTGACGGGCATGGTCAAGCACCACCACGAGCGCTGGGACGGCGACGGCTATCCGGACAAGCTGGCCGGCGACGTCATCCCGCTCGCATCGCGGATCGTGGCTGTGTCAGACACCTATGATGCCCTCACCTCGGATCGCCCCTATCGCTCCCGTCGCAGCCACGCCACCTCGATGACCATCATCGTGCAGGAGAGCGGCAAACAGTTCGATCCCCAGGTGGTCACCGCGCTGGTGGCCGTCATGGACGCCCAAGAGGGTGGGGAGATGGACAGCCGCGCGACCGAATGATTTCAGTGTCTGGTAGAGTGAGTCGGTGGTCATGAACCCGACACGTCTCCCGCCCCTCATCACCGGTGCCGCCGTGCTGGTGGCTCTCGGGACGATGACGGCACTGACCGCCGCGGACATCGACGTTCGTCGCGCAGCGCCCTTTCTCGAGGTGGCGACCCCAAGTGGGCTGACGACTCGCGGCACCGGCCAGTTGCCTTTGCTGGTCCGTCTTCCACCGGGGGTGAAGGCCGCCGATCGGGCGCTCATGCCCGTGGCGCCTGGGCTCGGCGCCATCTATCTCGAGCCGGCGGCGCTGTCGGCCTATTTGGCGACCTATCCCGAGCTCAGCCCGACGGTGTCGCCCCCCCGGTTCCCGCTTCTAGACGAGGCGGGACGGTGGACTCGCGCGCCGGCCTATGCGTCCCAGACCGGTTTCGACGGCACCGGCGTCGTGGTCGGCATCATCGACACGGGCATCGATGCGAGCCATGCCGATTTTCGTGACATCCACGGCCAGACGCGCATCGCCTGGCTGATGCAATACGAGCAACCGCGGAGCTACCATCCTGAGCTGGAAGCACAGTTCGGCTGCACCGATTCGAACCAGGCTCCCTGTGCCATCTACAGTGCCTCCAACATCGATGCCTTGCTCGACAGCGCACCGAACCAAGTGCCCCGAGACCCGGATGGCCATGGCACCCACGTGGCCTCCATCGCCGCGGGCAATGGCGGCATTTCGCTGCCCGACCAGCCCCTGTATTTCGGTGTCGCTCCAGGCGCCACCTTGGTTATCGCGTCGCCCTCCGCTGGTGGTGGGTTCAGTGATCCAGCCATTCTGAACGCGGCCCGTTTCATCTTCGATCGAGCGGACGCTCTGGGTATGCCGGCGGTCGTCAACGTCAGCCTGGGCTCCGACTATGGGCCTCACGATGGCACCAGCGATTTGGAGAAGGGCCTGGCCGCCATGGTGGGCGATGGGGAGCCCGGCAGGGTCATCGTCGTTGCTGCAGGCAATAGTGGGGCGCTGTTTTGGTATGGCGATGGCGGTCCCTATGGCATCCACACCGAAGCTCATGTGTCACCTTACGGGGTCACTCGAGTCCCCATCGTGCAGCCAGGTGCGGGGAGTGACCAGGTGAAGGGCTCGGCCTTCGTCTGGGTGACCTTCCAGCCTGGTGACGACGTGTCCGTTGGGCTCGAAGGGCCAGACGGCGAGTGGATCGGGCTCACCGACCCGGGCCAAGAGCAGGGCTACGACGAGGATGGCAACACGGCGGCGGTGATCAATGCCCTGGTCAACGGCAAGTCGCCCCTCACCCACGACACGAACAGCGCCGTGATCTATTGGGATGGCCAGTGGCAAGGAGATGACGAGCTCGCGGTGCTGCTTTCCGGCACCGGAGACGCACAGTTGTGGGTGACCGGTGTCGATGGGGCGGCGCCGGGCGTGTCCTTCGGCCTGAATTTCGCGCGGGCCGTGAAAGCCGGCACCATTTCGGTTCCTGCCAGCGACCCTGAGGTCATCGCCGTGGGGTGCACGATCAACCGGATCGAGTGGTCTGCCCTCAACATGATGGGGTCGATCGTGCTGCAGAGCTTTGGTGGGGTCAGCCCGGTGGTGCCTGACAGCACCTGCTACTTCAGCGCGGCCGGCCCTAACGCCAAGGGGGTGATGAAGCCCGACTTGCTGGCGCCGGGCGCCATCGTGGCCGCCGCAATGAGCCATGATGCCGACCCCCATCTCGATCCCCTCAGCATCTTCCACTCTGCCGGTTGTCCCAACCCGGAGGTGCCCTGCTACGTCACCGACTCCCGGCACGCCATCACCTCGGGCACGTCGATGTCCGCTCCCTTCGTGGCAGGTGCAGCGGCGCTGTTGCTCCAGGCTGACCCGACGCTGACCCAGGCAGAAGTCAAAGAGCTGTTGCAGGCCGGGGCGGCGCGCCCGACCGGACTGGTGTCTCACGACACCCAGCAAGGACCGGGGGAGCTCGACATGCTGGGCGCGTTACAGGTCTACGAGGAGCGGCTCGGCAATGGCGAGCGGGCCGATGTGCTGGCAAGCTTTGTCGTCTTGTCCACAGAGTATGCACGCCCCGATCCTGCCTGGCCGGTGCGCGGTGTGGTCCAGATGCGCCACGCCGACCGAACGGTCGCCATGGGGGTTACTGCGGCCGAGCTCAGGCTCCAGGTGACCGGCGGCACCGTCGTCGAGCCCCTGACGCTGGTGCGCGGCGGGCTATTTGAGTTTGCGGTGGCCGCCCCTCGGGGCAGTGGCGGGTCGGAAATTACCATCGACGTCCGCTACCGAGGGCTCTCCTTGGGTGCTCGCACTCTGCCGGTGGCCGTCGATGCCTGGACGGCGGGCGCCGGCGTCGAAGCCGTCGGCGCTTGCGCTGTGGCCGCCCCTGAGACCCCACCTGGAGTGTGGCTCTGGACCCTAGTGTTGGGCTGGGCGGCCGCCTGTCGCAGGCGGCGACCATTTCAGAGCAGCTAGTCGGGGAAGGGGGCCGGGCAGCACGCCGGGGTGCTACCGACGCACAAGGGGGCGCTACCCTGGTTGACGCAGGAGCACTGGAGAATCCCGTTGTAATTGCAGCGGCAACCGGTGGTCGAGCACTCGGACTCCCAACGGTTGTCGTCCTGGTCGCAAAGGATCGCGGTGCAGCCGATGGGCGAGCCCGCGCCGCCGCTGGACGACCCACCGCAGGGCACCAGTGCTCCCACAGGATCAGGGGTGGCACAAAGCGGGCTGCCGCCCACCGAGCCCGAACTGCTCGAGCTGCTGGCGCCGCCAGCGCCTGAGATCATCTCGTCGACGACGGCCTTGCCGCCACAGGCCCACCCCAGGCTGCCCGCCGTCAAGACCACCAGGGCCAGCCCCTTGCTGGCGGGGCCGTCGGGCCATGCTCGAAATAGTGCCATCGCCATGGACCAAGCCATAGCAGGCGGGTGTGCCGATTGGCTATGCTCACGACGATGCCCGTCTTCCAGCTCGACGAGCGTCTGCTGTTTCCGCCGGCCGAGTTGGCCGATCCCGACGGGCTCTTGGCCGTAGGCGGTGACCTCAGACCAGAGCGCGTGATCCTCGCCTACGGGAGTGGCATCTTTCCGTGGCCTACCGACGAGCACCCGCTGCTCTGGCACAGCCCAGACCCGCGTTTCGTGCTCGAAGGCCGCAGGCTTCATGTGCCCCGCAGCCTGGCCAAGTCGATGCGCAAGGGGCGCTACCGCTGCACCCTCGACTCGGCATTTCGTGACGTAATCGAGGCCTGCTCAACCCGGCCGCGGGCGGGACAACTGGGCACTTGGATCACCCCGGCCATGGTGGAGGCCTACGTCGATCTGCACGAGCTTGGCTGTGCTCATTCGGTAGAGATGTGGCAGCAAGAAGAGCTCGTCGGCGGTCTCTATGGCGTGTCTCTCGGGGGGGCATTCTTCGGTGAATCCATGTTCGCCGATCGCCCGGACGCCTCGAAGGCCGGTTTCGTTCGCCTGGTCGAGCAACTGGGGCGTTGGGACATCGACCTCATCGATTCCCAAGTCCACACCCCTCACCTCGATCGTTTTGGCGCAGAGCACTGGCCGCGAGCCCGTTATCTCGAGAGGTTGGCTCTCGAGCTCGGCAAGGCCACGCGGCGCGGGCCGTGGCGCTTCGATGCGGATCTGCAAGGCGCTTGAGGCGACCTGCGTGCTAGGTTTGCGGCGGTGCGTCCTCCGGTCGGCGCGCCGTCGACCCCCCGGTCCTCACGATGATCCGAATCCAGGTCCTAATTCTGCTCACTTGGCCCGCCGTGGCGCTCGTGGGCTGCACCTGCTCGTCCCAGCAGCAGCCCGAGCCCGAAGCGCCCGCGTCGCTGGGCGGTAGCGCACCCGCACCGGCGGTAGACGAAGGCCCCTGGCTGCCCCGCTGCAGCGAGGTCGTGGTGCAGGGAACCCTGGCCAATGGGCAGATCCACGAGGCCTCGGGAATGGTCGCGAGCGCTCGTCATCCCGGCGTGTACTACCTGCACAACGACTCGGGCGATGAGCCGCGGTTCTTCGCCATCGACGAGACGGGGGCCGACTTGGGGAGCTACACCGTGGCGGGAGCTCGCTCCGTTGACTGGGAAGACGTCGCAGTGGGACGGTGCGCTGAAGGGAGCTGTCTCTACCTCGGCGATGTGGGGGACAATCGCGAGCGGCGGGACGACTACGTCGTCTACCAGGTGCCTGAACCTGCCGCGGTAGGCCCAGGGGAACACCAGGTCAGTGGTGTTGCGCTGCCGTTCCGTTATCCCGACGGCAGCCACGACAGCGAGACTCTGTTGGTCCATCCGGCCACCGGTGCGCTGTTTGTCTTGACCAAATCTTGGACCAAACCCTCAAAGCTCTACGAGTTTCCCATGCCGTTCACTCCAGACCAGCCGGCGCTGCTGAGCGAGCGGGGCAGTCTGGTCCCGCCGACTGGTGCGAACCAGGTGACCGGGGGGGACATCCACCCCGGAGGCGCCGGCGTACTGCTGCGCACCTACAGCCACGTGTTCTTCTATGCCCTGGGGAAGGCCGACTTGGCCGCCGCCTTGGCTGCAGAGCCGCGCGTGCTGCCCGCCGCCGTCGAGGCGCAGGGCGAGGCCGTGGCTTGGACGGCGGCCGGCGATGGCTACCTGACGGTGAGCGAGGGGGCTGGCAGTGCGCTACACCGCTCCCATTGCCGGGCCGAGTGAGCGGTCAGGGGCTGGCGCGATGGGTGGTAGCGGTCAGCGAGGCCCGAGCTTTTCTAGGCGCACCGGCTGGTGTCGCGATTTAGGGCGCTTCGGTCTGCTCTCCCGGGAGGCGCGTCGGGGAAGCAAGGCGCTCATTGATCTGACCGAGAGCAACCCCACTCGCTGCGGCTTGCTCGACACCGCTCCGCTCGTGGCTTCCCTGGGCGATCGCCGTGGGACCTGTTACGACCCCGCACCCCTGGGGCTCCCCGAGGCGCGCGCTGCGGTGGCTCGCTACTATCGGCAGCGGGGCGCTGAGGTAAGCGCCGAGCGGGTGGTGCTTACCTCGAGCAGCAGCGAGTCCTACAGCTGGCTGTTCAAGCTGCTCTGCGATCCGGGCGACCGGGTCCTCGTGCCCCAGCCGAGCTATCCTCTGCTGCCCTATCTGGCCGATCTCGAGTCGGTCGAGCTGGTGAGCTATCGACTGATTCGCGACGAAGGTTGGCGCATCGATCTGGAGGCATTGCGAACCGTGGTCGACGACCATCCCGAGGCGCGGGCTTTGGTGGCGGTTCATCCAGCCAACCCGACGGGCTCGCTGGTGCGCCCTTCGGAGGCTCAGGCGCTCGATCGGTTGGCTAGGCAGCGGGGGCTCGCCCTGATCGTGGACGAGGTCTTCATTGATTATCCACACGGTGCAGGGGCGCCGAGCCACCTCCCGAGCTTCGCCGGTCAGTCTGGGGAGGCCTTGCGTTTCGTGCTGAGCGGGCTGTCGAAGGTGGCCCTACTCCCCCAGATCAAGCTCGGCTGGATGGTCATCGATGGTCCGCCGGCGGTGGCGACCGAAGCCCTCGGCAGGCTGGAGGTGATCGCCGACAGCTATCTGTCGGTCTCCACGGCTGCGCAGCTTGCCGCAGCCCCCGTCCTGGACCGGGTCGGCGAGCTTCAAGACGACGTGCGAGGGCGATTACTTCAGAATCTAAGCGCCCTCGACAGCGCCATCGCGGCTCGCGGCCCAGGCTGTCCGCTCCGCCGGCTGCCGAGCGACGGCGGGTGGTATTCGCTCATCGAGGTGCCTCGGTCCCGCAGTGACGACGACTGGGTCGCTCGCCTCGTCGAGCAGGCCCAGGTCCTGACCCACCCTGGATACCTCTTCGACATCGAGCAAGCGGGCACCATGGTGGTCAGCTTGCTGCTCGAGCCGGCAGTCTTCGAGTCGGCCATCGGGCGGGCCGTCGCCTGCTGGAGCGAAGGTTAGGGGGCTCAGCGGTGCAGGTGGACCAGCGTCTTGATGGGAAAGGCGCCGGTCCGCATCCCATGCCAGCCGGTGGGTAGCCGTGGCTCGGTCCAGGCGAAGATGCGGCGCGAGTCGATGGGCGAGAGGTTCACGCAGCCGCCGCTTTTCTTCTCGCCGAAGCGGTCGTGCCAGTACGCGCCGTGCAGCGCGTAGGGGCCGTCGATGTTCTGGGTGTAATGCACTTCAGCATGGACCAAGTCGGTGTTGCTGCCGCTGACCATCGTGGCGGTCAGGAATTTGCCGACCACCGGAAACAGGCCGGTTGGCGTCGACGCGGTATCCAGGGTCGGCACGCCCCGGCGAGGCAAGCCGCCCCGGCCTGGTGAAATGAGCGTGGCGTAGACCGGCGTGCGGTTCTCGTAAGCGACGAGCGTGCCGCCCAGGATGCTGATGTCGATCCAGGACCGCCGGCCCTCGTCCTGCTGCTCGATGCGCGCCGGGGCGCGCTCGACTTGACGGGCGATGGCGGCGTCCTTTCGGGCGCACCAGATCCCGGTCTCGGTCGTCTGCTCATAGGTCACGCCGTCTTCCTCGGCCGTCTCGCCGGTCAGCGCCACCCAGGAGAGCCGCTTCCACTGCTCGCCGCTTGGCTCGAAGCGACTGGCAGCGGTTCGTCGGTACTTGGGTTGGTCTTTGCCTCTGAACAAGGCGATGGGCAAGCGCCGCTCGCCCCGGAGGATGACGCCCTCAAAGGACGACTCGGGATAGGGACGCACCTTGTCCTTCGGCACGATGCCCCGGTCCCAGGTGAGCAAGAAGGTGCGGCCGGCGAAGTCGAACTCATCGGCGTAGGCGATGGTCGAGCCCCGTACGACTCGGGTGCTCAGCGAGCGGCCGCCCGGTCCGAGGGCCAGCAGTGGAGGGGGGCCTTTGCTTGCGGCGTCGAAGTCCATGCCGAAGAAGCGCTTGTCGACCGCTTGACGATCGGCCTCTGAAGGTGCCTGTCGTGCCTGCGCCACCTTGTCGAGATAGGCCTTCAGCCCAGGCTCGCTGCGCCCTTGTTTGTCTTCGCTGGGAGGCTCCGAATACACCGGCACGCCCAGCGACTCTCCGTAGCGGTAAGGCCAAGGTGAGGCTGGATCGGCCTTGGTGCGGCGCAGCTCGACGATCTCCGGATCGGTGGCGTCCAGGGTGGCGCGCCGTCCGGTGCAGGCGAAACCGGTGGGCTCGACGGCGTACCACTTCTCGCAGTTTGCAGAATCGCCGCGGGTCACGAAGGCCTGCTCGGCGTTGCCGTCCTTCACGCGCACCGAATCCCCGAGGGATAGGTAGCCCTCCCAGGCACGGCTGCCGACAGCCGGTCGAATCCACAGATGGCGTACTTTGCTGTAGATGCGGTCGCCGCCCTGGTCGGTGGGTGCAATGGGCGGTGGCCAGTCGTCCACCCCAGGCGGCTCGGTGGGCGCCCGGCCGCCTTCTGCAGCGGCTGACCCGCTGGCTAGGGCGGCAGGCCCGCTGGAGTCAGGCGCCGGAATCGTCGTCGAGAGACTGGCGGTGGCGGCCTGGGCGGTCTGCGCCGACCCCTCGAGGAGGGGCCTTTGGGGTTGGGCCTCCGAGCAGGCGCCCAGTCCCACCGTCAGCCCAGCGCCTGCAGCGATGACCGTCAAGGGACCGGCCAGGCGCCTTGCTCGCCGCTGTGCTCGCGCTGCCACGGATCAATGCGTAGCGCACCTGCGCGCAGCGTCGACAGTTCTTTGCGGGACTTCTGCGCCCAAGTTCGATAAGAAATCGGCGCTGTCGCGGGCACCCATCGTCCCGGGCAGGTCAAGACTATGGATTTCGAGCCCACCGAGACACAACAGCTGGTCGTGCGCACGGCCCGCGAGTTCGTCGAGCGCAAGCTGCTCCCAGTAGCCGCCGAGCTCGACCGCGAATCCCGCTTTCCCAGTGAGCAGCTCTCGCAGCTGGCCGAGCTGGGGATGATGGGGGTGAACATTCCCGCCTCACTGGGCGGCTCCGAGGCAGGCGCCGTGGCCTACTCGCTCGCCATGATGGAGGTGGCGCGGGGTTGTGCCTCGACGGCGGTGACCATGGCGGTGACCAACATGGTCGGTGAGGTCATCTCGTTCTTCGGCAGTGATGCTCAGCGCGAGCAATACGTGACCAAGCTGACTAGCGGTGAGTATGCGGCTGGCGCCTTCGCGCTGAGCGAGCCGGGGGCGGGGAGCGATGCGGCGGCGATGACGACCCAGGCCAGGCGTACCGACGATGGTTGGGTACTCGATGGCCAGAAAATGTGGATCACCAGCGGCGGAAAATGCGGCGTGATGGTCGTTTGGGCGCGCACGGACACGTCGTCCAATCGCCTGGGCCACAAGGGGATCTCCTGTTTCTTGGTCGCGCAGGGCACTGCCGGCCTCAAGGTCGAGAAGAAGGAAGACAAGCTCGGCCTGCGGGCTAGTGAGACGGTGCCGCTGACCTTCGAGGACTGTCACCTTCCGGCCGATGCGCTGCTCGGCGAGGAAGGGCAGGGGTTCCGGATCGCCATGATGGCGCTGGACGGCGGTCGCATCGGCATCGCATCCCAAGCTGTCGGCGTCGCCACCGCAGCCCTCGCCGAAGGGATCGAATACGCCAAGGACCGCAAGCAGTTCCGTAAGCCCATCGCCGATTTTCAGGCCATCCAGTGGATGATCGCCGACAGCAAGACCGAGCTAGAGGCGTCGCGGCTGTTGGCTTTGCGGGCGGCAGAGCTGAAGGAGCGAGGCGCTCCCAGCTTCAGCCGTGAGGCTGCCACGGCCAAGGTGTTTGCGTCCGAAGCGGCCTGGCGGATTTGCGATCGGATGCTGCAGATCCACGGCGGTTACGGCTACGTGCGTGACTTTGCCATCGAGCGCCATCTCCGCGATGTGCGGGTCGCCCGCATCTACGAGGGCACCAGCGAGGTGCAGCGGACGGTGATCGCTCGCTCCCTGTTGCGCGGCTAACTGTGTGAAGTAGTTGTATGGTTTCAGCTTGGTGCGGCTGATACCTATAGCTATTTCGAGACTTGGGTCGTAGCCGACAGGCGGCGGCGCCTGGTCCTGCCCGCCAGAGGGAAGCTGCGACTCGGTTCGCTCAGTTGACCTGAACCGTTACCTTCGACGGATAGCTGCCCGGAGAAGGATAGCGGAGACTCGTTGCGGCTCTCACCGCGCAGTCGAGGGCGTCAATTCCGTTCTCGTCGTCCACCGATGCTCCGGCGCCGATGGGGCGGCCGTCGGGATCCACGTAGAGGGTCAGCGAAAGCCCGGTTCCGCCGGCCTGGCGGATGCAGGTCTTGATCCCCGTCTCGAGCTTGGCGCGGCTGCGGCCGAGATCGCCGACCGCCCAGGGCACTGGCTCACGCCCTGGACAATCCATGCCGTATTGGGTGCGGGCGAATCCCTCTTCGCCGCCTTGGGGTTTGGGCCACGACTGTTTGACCAGCGTCTCGAGGATGCAGCTTTCGGTGTCTCGGGAGCCGACGGTCGAAGCCTGGGGAAACACCCACCGCACGGTGCCGTCGGTCTTGACTCGCACCACCACCTCGATGTCGCCGCCGACGACTTGCCACTCCAACCCATTGTTGGATGCGTCGAAGCAGTCGTGAATCGCGCTGCGCGCCGCGTCGAAGGCCGCCTTGACCTGTTCTTCGTCGAGGGCACCTACTTCGGCGGTGATTTGGGGCGCCCCGGCCATCGGCACGTGGGTTTGGTCTGGGCTATCGTCGTCCGCTGGATTGTCCGGCGGCGGCGTGCTGCTGCAGGCCACCAGCGCTGTGGCCAGCATTGGGGCCAGCGCTGGGGCCAGCGCAACTGAAGTAGGCCATCCCATGAGCTAGGTTAGCTTAGCGCAGTCTTGGCGATCACGATGCGCATGATCTCGCTGGTGCCCTCGTAGATCTCGGTGATCCGAGCGTCGCGATAGTGTCGCTCGAGGCCGTACTCGGTGGTGTAGCCGTAGCCACCGTGGACTTGCAGCGCCCGGTGGGTCACCCGGGTGCACATCTCGGAGGCATAGAGCTTGGCCATGGCACTCTCGGCCGAGTGGCGGGCTCCCTTGTCCTTCAGCGCTGCGGCGCGCAGGGTGAGCAACCGCGCGGCTTGCAGCTCGACGTCGCTGTCGGCAATCATCCACTGGATGGCCTGCAAATTGGCGATCGGTCCGCCGAAGGCCTGGCGCTCTTTGGCGTAGGCGATGGCCTTCTCGAGGGCAGCTCGGGCGATCCCCAGGGCCTGCGAGGCGATGCCGATGCGGCCGCCGTCGAGGGTGTTCATGGCGATCTTGAACCCCTTGCCGTCGGCGCCGAGCACGTATTCTTTGGGCACCTTGACGTTGTCGAAATACATGGTGCACGAGTGGGCGGCGCGAATTCCGAGCTTCTCGTCGTGAGGTGCCAGCGTGAAGCCTTCCATGTCCGGCCGTACCAGCAAGGCGGTGTGTCGTACCCTCTTGCCGTCCCGGGCGGTGATGGCGAAGATGATGGTGTGCTCCGCTTCGGGGCCACAGGTGATGAAGTTCTTCGATCCATTGAGGAGGTATGAGCCGTCACCCTGAAGCTCGGCGGCGGTCTTCATCGTGTGGGCGTCCGAGCCGCTGGCCGGCTCGGTGAGGCCATAGGCCCCCAGCATCTCGCCACGAGCGGTCGGGGCCAGGATTTCCTTCTTCTGCCACTCGGTTCCGTGCTTGAGGAGCGGATCGCAGAACAGTGAGTTGTTCACACTCATGATCACGCCACAGCTGGCGCAGGCGCGGCTGACCTCTTCGGTGGCCAAGACGTAGCTGACGTTGTCCATGCCACCGCCCCCGTGCTCGGGGGGAAAGGCCATACCGAGGAAGCCCAGCTCAGCCATCTGGGACACGATCTCGGTTGGCCAGCGCGCCTCCTTGTCGAGCTCTGCTGCAACGGGCTCGATTTGTCGGGTCGCGAAATCGCGAGCGGTTTGCTTGATGAGTTGCTGGTCCTCGGTCAGATCGAAGTGCATGCGATTCTCTCTCCACCCCTAGCGGCCCTTCCTCATACTGCAATTCCAAGGGGTTGGCGATGGGTTCGCCCATTTGCCAGGGGTTGGCGGGACCCAGCCGCCGTGATGGGTCGCTCATGTCTGACAAGCCGGTTTGGGCCGTTGCGCCCGCCGTGCATCGCACAGGATGACACCCTGCCCGAGGGGCACTATGTATGGGACGCGTCTGCCAGCGCGGGATCGTGAGCGGCGCCGACAAGTGGAGGAGTGATGCTGGGTCTGCAGTCACGAGGGGAACAACAACGCACCATGCCGGAGACGGCTTATGCCCCAGGGCGGCGCGACGACGATGAGATCGTCCAGCTCGCCGGTGGCGACGCGGATGCGGGCGAGGGCGGCGGTGCGGGTGGCGGCCTGCCGACAGGCGGCGGCGGCAGTCCCGAGATTCCCCCTGAGATGATGAAGCCCCAACGGGTCGCGCCCGTCACCCTCGTCGTGGTGGCCAGCATCATCGCCTTGGTCGCCGTGGTCGTGTGGCTCGCCTACCGGACTGAGGTGACCAAGATGACGGATCTGGAACGCATCGAGGTGCAGAAGAACATCTTCGTGCTGCCGGTGAAGGATCAGATTCCGCAATGGCGCAAATGGGCGGCAGACACCGAAGCGGACGTCGATCTGCGTGCCGAAGCGCTCACCCAGCTGGCATTGCTTGGCGACGACGAGGGGGTCAAGCTAGCCGTCAACGCGCTCAAAGGGCCGAGCCACAACCTGCGCGGCACCTGTGCCCAGGTGCTGGCCTATTACGACAATCCCAAGGCGGACCCGGGCAAACTGCCCCTGCTCGAAGCGCTCAAGAAATCCGACAACAGCGACCGACGGCAGATCGTCTGGGCGCTGGTCGAGCTGGAAGACCAGAGCATCTTCAACACCGCCATGGATCTGTATCGCAGTGGTGAGCTGACCACGGTGCAGCGCCTTGATGGGGGCCGAGCCTTCGATCCGGTCAAGGTCGCCGAGCTGGTGAGCCTCGACGAGCTGGCCAAGAAGGCGGACGACGAGAGCTCAGCGATCCGCCAGCTGGTCGCTACCATTCTGAGCGAGAACGCCGAGCCCAAGTGGACGCCCATCTTGACCAAGCTGGTTCAGGATCCGGAGATCGTCGTGGCTCGCGAGGCGGCACCTGGCCTGGGCAAGATCGGCGACGAGAAGGCCCGCGGACCGCTCATCGAGGCGTTGCGCAAGGCGGACAAAGACAGCCGGCTCAAGTTCATCATGGCGCTGCG
>JAUVCD010000315.1 GCA_030590865.1 Myxococcales bacterium
GCTGCGGGCCTGACAGGCCGGGTCCCACACCACTCGCTCAGGCAGCCCGAGGTAGGTGAGCTCGGCGTTGATGTGGGGGCCGGGCCGAACGATGGCCCAGAGACCGATCTCGTGGGCCAAGCGCAGAAAGGCGGCCACATCGAGCTGGGGATCGGTCTGGCCCAAATCGAGCTCGCCAGGCGCCGTTTCATGCACGCCCCAGGGCACGTAGACGTCAACCAGCCCCAGGCCAAGCCCGCGCAAGGCGCTCAGACAGGGTCGCCAGCTCTCCCGGGCGAGCCGCCAGTAGTGCACACTGCCGGCGAGCAGGGGCACCAGCTCACCGTCGAGCAACAGGCCGCCTGGCGCCAAGGTTACGCGCTCGCCAGACCGGTCGACTGCCATGAGGAGGAACCGTAGCAGATCGCTGACCGCTGAGGATCGACGGCCTGGGAGCCCGTCCCCAGGACCGGTCGCTCAGACCTTCACGGGGAGGTGGCATTGAGCCCCCCAGGTAGGGCAGAATGCGCGCCATGAAAATGAGATATTCCTTGCTCGGCCTAGCCTCATCGCTCATCGCCATGGCGACGGTAACGCCAGGACTCGCGCAGGAAACCGAGTCACCGGGAATGGCACTCAATCAGTACCAGCACCCGGTAGCAGGTGATGCCTTTCTGAGCGTGCCGGCCCCTTGGGTGGGTGGGCACCTCGTCCCTCGCGGCATGCTCACCTTCGACTACGGGAACGACCCTTTGATCCTGGTCGACGAAAACGATGAAACGGTCGCGACCATCGTCTCGTCGCAAACCTACCTGCATATTGGCGCTTCCCTGCCGCTGTGGGACAGGCTGATGATCGCGGTGGACTTCCCCCTCGCCGTCTCTCAAACCGGCGACAACCCGGCGCTCGGTGCAGCCGTGCTGTCCTCACCGGACGGTGCGGAGCCTGGGGACCTGCGCATCGGGCTGCGAGGACGCATCTTCGGCGACTACCGAGACGCCCTCCAAATCGGCGTGGGTGCCTACCTGTTCGTGCCTAGCGGCCCGGCGAACAGCTTCACCGGTGAAGGGTCCGCCTACGGTCAACCCCACCTGCTGCTCGGTGGTCGCCTACCCTATTTCGTCTGGTCGGCGACAGCGGGCAGCGTGATTCGCGGCTCAGACAATCCCCACACCTTCAACTACGGCGCTGCGGTGGGCGTGTCCCTAGTCGATGACCGGCTACTCGTCGGGCCCGAGATCTTTGGCTCAGTCGACCTGGCCGACAAGGAGCTACTCTACGACGATCTCCCCATCGAGCGGCGCAGCTCAACCAACGCCGAGTGGCTGATGGGCGCCCAGTTCCGCATCGTCAGCGGCCTCGTCGCAGGAGCCGGCGCCGGCAGTGGACTCACCAGAGGTGTGGGCACCCCCGCCTTCCGGATCTTAGGCCGCCTGGCGTGGTCCCCTGAACCCGAGGAAGAGCAGCAGGCGGCGCCGCCAAAGCCTGGTGACCGGGATGGTGACGGCATCGTTGACGAGGATGATGCCTGTCCCGACACTCGTGGAGTCGGAAGCGACGACCCGAAGAAGCATGGCTGCCCACCGGATCGGGATGGCGACGGCATTGTCGATGATCTCGACGCCTGCCCCGACACGCCGGGCCAACCGAGCGACGATCCGGACCAACACGGGTGCCCGCCCCCAGGGGATCGGGACGGCGACGGCATTGTCGATGATCTCGACGCCTGCCCCGATACAGCCGGCACGGCGGACGTTGATCCGCAGAAGAACGGCTGCCCAGACAGCGACGGCGACGGCATCATCGACAAGAACGATGCCTGCCCGAACACCAAGGGAGTGGCGAGCGCGGATCCGGCCCGCAATGGCTGCCCGGCAGACACAGACGGTGACGGAATCTTCGACCCCGTCGACGCCTGCCCGAAGCTCCCCGGGATGGCCAACGCGGATCCGAAGAAGAACGGTTGCCCCCGAGTCATCGTAACCGACAAGCAGGTCCTGATCCTCCAGAAGGTGGAGTTCGACTTCGACAGGGCCACCATCAAGCCGGTCAGCAACCCGCTGCTCGACGATGTGGCCGCCACCTTGAAGGCCCACCAGGAGCTCCTGGTCTTGGAGGTCCAAGGCCACACGGACAACAAGGGCGGCAAGTTCTACAACCAGGCGCTATCCGGCAAGCGCGCAGACGCAGTCCGCCGGGCGCTGATCAAGCGCGGCGTGGCGGCGGGCCGCCTGCGCTCCAAGGGCTACGGCCAAGCCAAGCCCGTTGCGTCCAACGACACCGAAGAGGGGCGGGCGACCAACCGCCGGGTGCAGTTCGAGATCGTCAAACGCAAGTAGTGACACTCGCGACGGGCCGGTCGCCCCGGCCCGCGCGAAGGGGTCCATGCGAAGAGGTCAGTTACAGCCAGAGAAGCTCTCGAGCACGACGGTGACGTCACCGGCCACCGTAACGGTGGTCGCTGCGCAGAGCTCAGGTGCAGCCTGGCCCTGAGCATAGATGCCGGCGCTTACATCGTAGGTGCCTGGGTCGAAGACCACCTCGGCGCCGAGTTGACAAAGATCCGTCGACCCCGGCTCGCTGGCCACGCCGGAGGCCGATCCGGGGTTGCCGCTGATGGTGGCACAGACGGCGCCGATCGGGGTCGACGTGTCGGTGACGAGCACCGTGGCGATCAGCCGCTTGCCGTCAGCGTCCGTCAGACCGGACCCGCTGATCGTGATCTTCCCTTCGACGATCGGCTGTCCGCCTTGTCCTCCGCTGCCGCCGACTGCACCGCCAGTACCGGCGCCACCACCGCCGACGACGATGGTGCCACCCACGCCGGCCACGCCACCATTGCCGCCACCCGTGGGACCAGGCTCGGTCGACTCGTCGTCACAAGCGACTAGCGCCAACGTCATGCCCACCACCAGCCAACCTGTGCGACTAAAACGCTTCATGGGTTTCACTCCTCTGAAGTCAGAGTACCACCGCATAGGCGGTTGTGTGCAGGGCTCAGAAAACGGTAGGCTACTCACGCTGTGAATACTGCATCGTCCCCTGAAACCAACCTGCAACCTGGGATGATCATCGGGCGCAAGTTCGCTTTGATCCGACGAATGGCAGCCGGGGGAGTGGGCTCGGTCTACGAAGCTCAGGATCTGCTGGTGCGACGACGGGTCGCACTCAAGCTGCTCAATCCCGAGTACGCTCACATGCCCGAGGTCACCCGGCGCTTCCTGCGGGAGGCGCGAGCCAGCGGCGCGGTGAGCCATCCCAACCTGGTCACCGTTCTAGAAATGGGGCGGCGACAAAACGGGTCCTACTACATCGCTCAGGAGCTGGTGCGGGGCACCTGCTTGCGAGATCACCTGGCCGCTTGCGGGCAGCTCGATGCCGAACATGCGCTCGACATCATGCTCCCGGTCATGAGCGCCCTGTCGGCCGCCCACCGGCGCGGCGTGGTGCATCGAGACGTGAAGCCCGACAACATCGTGGTCTCCACAGGACCGAACGGTGAGATGCTACCCAAGCTGGTCGATTTCGGCGCGGCGAAAGTGGTCAAGCGCCGGGCGGCCATGCCCACTCAGGTTGGCGTCTTGCTCGGAACGCCCAACTACGTGGCCCCCGAGCAGGTCAGGGGCGCCCACGACGTCGACAGCCGCTGCGACATCTGGAGCGTCGCCGTGGTGATCAGCGAGCTGGTCAGCGGCCGCATGCTCTTCACCGGCTCCGGCGATGCACCGGCGGTGACCTACGGCCAGATCTTGCACGAGGCCCAGGAGCGCATCACCGCCATGCTCGACGACCTGCCCACGGATCTGGGCGTGGTGCTGGCCGGCGCCCTGCGACCGGATCGGGATGATCGCTATCCCACGATGAGCGCATTCCGACGGGCGTTGATTGCCCTGGACGACTCGGGCGTAGGCACGCCGAAGCAGACGCCTGTCCCTGGCGCCAGCAGTGACTCAACGGAGCGCTATCTGGAGCCAGGCCCGCTGGAAGAACACTGGAGTGGGGGCGAGGACGAGGAGTCCGAAGGCCCCCGTTCGCGCCGACTGGCGGTGGACCAGCACCAGCCCGACAGCCCCGAGCTCGCGCTCAGCAGTGGCCAGACCAAAGGCGGCGAGCCCACCCTGGAAGACAAAGCGCGAGCTGCGGAACAGGCGCTGGGGCGCAACGCCCTCGAGCAGGCGATTGCCGTGGCCGACGACGTGCTTCAGGACGCCTCCGATGAGCTGCGACCCAGAATGTGGCTAGTGGTCGCCGTCGGGAAGCTGTGGCTGGGCAGGTATGCCGAGTGCGAGCAAGCGGCCGATAATGCCATGGACGCTTTCGAGCCACAGACCACCGGTTGGTATGTCGCCTTGGGCTACGCGGCGACCGCCCGAGGAACGCTGGGCAAGGGGGACGAGCTCAGCGAGCTGGTCGAGGCGATCGAGGAGGAGCCGGACGAGCCCAACGCGGCTCGCGATGTCGCCGCCTGCCGCTTGGCCATCATGATGTTGCGATCCGGCCATCGCGAGGAAGCCGAGCGACTGGTGGCCCTGGTCCAGGACTCACCTCTGTCGGACCAACATGTGCTGGTCTGCGCCTGGCGTGATGTGGTCTATGCCGAGCTAGCCACCCACGCAGGTGATGTCAGCGTCTATCTGGCTCACACCGAAGCCGCCACCGAGCACTTCACCTTCGCTGGTGACGTTCGCAACGCCTGCCTGCAGTGGCACAACTACGGCAATGCGCTCATGCAGCTCGGCGCCTACGAACGGGCCGAAATCGTCTTTCGCGAAGTGCTCGACCTGGCTGAGCCGATGCAGCTCAACCTGGTGCCAGGCGCACTGGCGAACCTGGGCTTCACGCTGTCGCGAATCGGGGCGCTCGACACGGCCTGGCAAGTGGAGTCCGAAGCGCTCCGGCGATGCGGCGAGCAGGGCAATCGCCGCTTCGAGGCCGTCGCCTCCATCTACCTCGCGCTCATTTTGGCGATGCAGCGAGATCTGGAAGCAGCCGTACAGCTGGCCCGCGCGGGCGTCACGCTGGCAGCGACCTCGCCACCGACGCTGGCCCAGGCCCACGCGGTACTCTCGGCCATGCTGTTGCTGCGCGACGAATCAACGGAGGCGCTGGCCGAAGCCCGCAAGGCCATGGAGCTGCTCGACCGCCTGGGAGGGGTCGAAGAGGGCGAGGCGCTCATCCGCCTGATGCTCATGTCAGCCCTCGCCCGGGAAGGGGATACCCAAGCAGCCTGTGAGGCGGCCCAGGAGGCACGGGACCGGCTCCAGCTCCGGGCGGACCGCATCGCCAACCCCTCGTGGCGCCGAAGCTTCCTGAGTGATGTGCCCGAGCACGCCCGCACCCTCGAGCTAGCCGCCCAGTGGCTCGACGACCAACGAGACTCTCAGCCCATGGGCGTGGCCCAAATACGCAACACGCTGTTGGGCCTCGGCGGACCGGCCAGTCCGTCCGAACGACGGGCCAAGGACGACCAGACCCACGGCACCCAACCCGGAATCGGCGAGCAAGAGGCTGACGAAGACTAGCGCTCGGCGCACCATCACGGCGTCAGCCCATCGTCGCCGCAACGGTCGACGTCGTGCTAGGCTTGCCGGCGTCACTTTTTGGAGATTGTTTCGTGTTGAATAGATTTGATTCCAGGCTTCTTCGTTGTGGCGCCGTCGCTGCTGGGCTCTTGGCCGTGGGCATCACCGGTTGCGAGCTAATCGCCACGGTGGACCGCTCTCTGATCCAGGACGCTGTCGGCGGCAGTGGAGGTCTGGGCGGCTCAGGCGGAGGGACCGGAGGCTCGACCGGCGGGGCAGGTGGCTCCACCTGCGTGCCTGAGCAATGCGAGGGCGTCGACGAAGATTGCCGAGTGCGCGCCTGCGACGAAAACGACGAGTGCGTCTTCGAGAACGTCGCTCTAGGGTCGACCTGCACCGGCACCGGCGACGAGACAGTCTGCGATGGTGACGGCAACTGCGTCGAGTGCAACGTCACCGCAGATTGTGATGGCGACGACATCTGCGCCCAGAACCTCTGCGTGCCCGCAGGCTGCGTGGACGGCGAGCTGGGCGGTGACGAGACCGACATCGACTGCGGCGGGAGCTGCCCGCCATGCGTCAACGGAGACGACTGCAATAACGCCGCCGATTGCCAGAGCGGTGTTTGTGACCCTGGCGGCGGTGCTGGGGGCAGTGGCGGCAGTGGCGGCGGCGGAACCGCCGGAGTCTGCGCGCCTTGCACGCTGGATGGTGACTGCCAGACCGACCACTACTGTGACTCTAGTGAGGAGTGCCAAGCCCAGGGCGCCAACGGCACCAACTGCACGGCCGACAACCATTGTCTGAACGATCACTGTCCGAGCCAGGATCAGATCTGCTGCGACACCGCCTGCGACGCCATCTGCGAGGCTTGTCTCCAAGCCAAGAACGGCGGCAGCGACGGAACCTGTGCCCCTGTCTCCGCCGGGCCGGACCCAGACGGCGATTGCAGCCAGAGCAACACCACCTGCACCACCGGAAACTGCACGGGCACCGCCGGAGCATGCGAAGCGGTCGCCACCACGGTCGAGTGCCGTGGCTCGCAAGGGGCCTGTGACCCCGCCGAGAGCTGTGATGGGCAGAATCCTGGCTGCCCGACGGACGCCAAGTCGACGGCAGAGTGCCAGCCGTCCCAGGGAGTCTGCGACCCCGCCGAGAGCTGTGATGGGCAGAACAACGCCTGCCCAACAGACGCCAAATCGACTCAAGAATGCAACGCCTCAGTGGGCCCCTGCGACGCCGCCGAGATCTGCGACGGGCAGAACGACACTTGCCCCGGCGATGTGTTCATCGCCGCTGGCCAGCCGAGCAACCAGGGCGTCTGCGCTCAATATCTCTGCGACGGCACCCAGGCGGCCTGCCCGACCGCGTGCACGACGGCCGCCGAATGTGTGTCGCCCGCTACCTGCCCGGCAGGCCTGTGCTGCCTGCCCGCTGGCGAGACGTGCGTTATCGACGATGATTGCTGCAACAACTGCCTCGGCAACAAACTGTGTAACTGAGCCCCGCGCAGCCGCGGCCTCGGCGAGTCAAGCGACCAGCCAAGCCGCCTTTGGGACCGGCCGCGCTGGCTCATGGTCTCGCCCCGCCCTTGGAGCCCGAGATCGAGCCGACCGCCAAGCGCTCGTCGTGACGATGATCACTGGACCGCCGGGAGGGAATCGGTCGGCTCGAGGCCGTCGGCAATAGCCGTTACCAGCCTGAACGTCGTCGATTCTGAGCGTGCAGACGCGGTCCAGCACGACTCGCGAGCAGCGCCGTAGACTCCACGTGGTTACCAAGTAGGTCTCTGTGGCCCATTGGGCGAGCACTGGTGAGCTATCCACACAATGTGTTCATTTGCTTGCATGTGCACCCAAGGTGGTTAACTTCACGGCCCTCTTGAGAGGCGAGCGAAATGTTTGGCGCCACCGCGCTTAACCGAAGGACCCAGGAGAACATGACCATGATCACCTACCGAAACACCCTCGGAGCTGCCTGCTTGCTGTTGACCCCGACGATCGTGGCCTGCACGGCCAACACGGACGTCGCAGCACTCGACCAACCGCTGTCCGGCACCGACGCTTCGGTCACCCCGAGCGTCATAGAAGGCAATCCGACCTGCGAGGATCTCGGCCTCGGCTCCCTATTTGACGAGAAGAAGGACTGCCCCGCTTGTGACGGCGACTACATCTTCGAGGATGGCGTCCACAAGGCCACCGTCACCAAGAACGGCCTCTATTTCGACTGGGCCTCCACCATGTCGGTCGACGTGGTCATCGTCAAAGGTGGCGACAACGCCAACATCTACAACTACCAGCCAGGCGAGTCGTTGGGCGACACGGGGCTCAGCGCCCCCATCAACCCCAACACTCAAATCCCCTTCGGGTTGAGCCACATCGACTTCTGCTACGACTACGAGGTCGAAGTCAGCAAGACCGCCGACACCGCCTACGACCGTAGCTACGGCTGGGACATCGACAAGACCTCGCCCAACAGCCAGCTGCTCTTGTCGCTGGGCCAGACCTTCATCAACGCCTACACGGTGACGCTCAGCGTCACCGGCTGGAGCGACAGCAATTGGGCCGTAGCC
Organism: Myxococcales bacterium; assembly: GCA_030590865.1. Taxonomy (GTDB): domain Bacteria; phylum Myxococcota_A; class Polyangia; order Polyangiales; family Polyangiaceae; genus JAPYTK01. Next base: position 8,074 of record JAUVCD010000315.1, read on the forward strand.
GGCACCATCACCGTGCACAACCCGGCCCACGTGTCGGCGCTCGTCACCGACGTCATCGACGAGCTCGATGGCAGCCCGCTGCCGGTCAACTGCCCAGTGTCCTTCCCCTACACCATGGCCTCAGGCGAGACCTTCCAGTGCACCTACGGCGCAACTCTGACCAGCGCCCAGGACGGAACCAATGTCGCCACCGCAACGACTCAAGGACTGGTCGGTGAAGGCTCGGGCAGCGCGGCGGTCAGCTTCGCAGGCGCCACGGTCAATGGCATCGACGAGTGCGTGGACGTAGATGACGATCAATACGGTCCGCTCGGCCAGGCCTGCGTCGGCCAGACGCTGGTCTTCAACTACCAGCAGCCGATTGGCGCCTATGGTGAATGTGGCCTCTACAGCTTCGACAATACGGCCAGCTTCATCGCCGTCGACACCAACGCCACCGGGTCAGACTCCCACAGCGTCGCTGTCGAGGTGCCCTGCGTGAGTGGCTGCTCCCTAACGCCAGGCTACTGGAAGACCCACTCGCTGTTCGGCCCAGCGCCTTACGATGCCAACTGGGCCAACCTGCCCAGCGGCGCGGACACGCCCTTCTTCCTGAGCGGCCAGAGTTACCACCAGGTGCTGTGGACGGCCCCGATGGGCAACGTCTATTACATCCTGGCGCGTGCCTATATAGCGGCCTACCTCAACGGCCTGAACGGCGCCGACACCTCGGCGATCACCGCCGAGCTCACCGCCGCGATGAAGCTTCTCTCGACCTACTCCCCAGCCGAGATAGGCCTCATGAGGGGCAAGAACGGCAAGCAGCTGCGGGCCGAGATCGTGGCGCTCGCCGACACCCTCGACCAGTACAACAACGGCATCATCGGACCAGGGCATTGCTCTGAGTGAGCTTGCCGCCCGACAACTGAACCGACGGCCGGCCGGGCACACCCGGGCGGCCGTTGTCGTTTGGAGCACCCTGCCCAGCAGGGATGACTGACAGGCTGGAGCCCACTCGCTTGCCGGTACGGCGTCAGACGGGCTGAGCCAGTCAGCGGTAGCCGTTGTTGGCCTGGATGTCGTCGATCCAGACTGCATCCTCGGTGGTGGCGTATCCCCCATCCTTCTGATACCGCCAAGTGAAGGTGTGGCTGCCCACAGCAACTGGGTAGGTCTCTTGGACCCAAGTGGGGGCCGACCAACTCCCCTGCTCCACATCATCGATTCGGAAACGTAGCTTGTCGCAGCAGGTCTCGGTGCTCTCGCGATGCCAGAAGGCGATACTGCCAGCGACGTCGAAGGTCAGCGTCAACGACATGTCCGACGTCTGGTCATCACCAATGGCGCCGCTCTGTGCGCCATAGACACCTTCATGAGGGGTAGTGGGAGACCGGCTCCAATGCGCATTGCCTCCACCGATGAGCTCTGCCGGCCACGGAGCGGTCTCGAAGTCCTGCTGATAATGACCACTGCAACCTGTGACCTGGCAGGTTTGCGAATCGCAAGCCATCTTCCCGCCAGCGTAGCCTAGACCCTGGCAGGTCAGACCGCCGAAGTTGTTGCCGTCGCACTGCTCGCCATCCCCGATGATGGTGTTGCCGCACTCCTCGCAACCGGTCGTGTCGAACTCGCAAAGCACCGGGTCGCAGGCGAGCGTTCCGCCCGAGTATCCCAGCAACGCGCAGGTTTGGGCGGCCAAGTTCGACCCGTCGCAGGCTTCGCCTGGCTGCAGGGAGCCATCATTACAGTCCCCTGGATCCCCACCAACGCCGCCACTCGCGCCGCCCCCAGTACTGGTGACCGTCCCCCCTGTGCCCCCCCCGCCGGTGGCGCCGGTGTCCAGCGAGCCCAAGCCCTCAGTATTGAGCAAGCATGCGCCGCTCGTTACGAGCAGAGAGCAAAGGACAAGGAGCGCTAGTCGCATGGTTGGAGCCGTCCCGAACGACCAGTCACCCATTGTAGCCTGGGCTGGCGCTGCCGTCCTGTATCGCTCGACCCAGACGATCAACAGGATGGCCACGCCGACACGTTTCGGGTTAGCTTCACTGAAAGGACCAGGGGGAGGACCATGGCCGATCGAGCGGGTGGGAGCCGCGACGGGGACACGTCGCGAGGGACAGGAAGCAGCGGTGACGATGTGACGTCCCTTCAGGCGCGGATCGCGCAGCTCGAAGCCGAGCTGGACCGTGTCACTGCTACTGAAAAGGTGCTCAAAGAAAGCGAAGAGCGCTACCGCAGCATCATGGATGCCGCGCTGGTGGGCATCTTCGTCGTCGAAGGATCGGTCCTGCGCTACGTCAACCCCGCGATGGCGAAGCTCTTCGGCGGTGAGACGCCTACCGAGGTGGTCGACCGTCACAGCCCACTCGATTTCGTCGTTCCAGAGCAACGCGAGGAGGTGGGACGCAACCTCGCACAGCGAGCCCAGGGAGAGACCGGCACGCC
>JAUVCD010000731.1 GCA_030590865.1 Myxococcales bacterium
AGGTGCAGTGCTGGGAAGAGGGGCCGTCCCGTTCACTGACCATCGTCCGGCTCGAGGATGGGAAGGTGCTCAAGTCGTTCCGGGGCGTGGCTGATGACGGTCCTGCGCTGAACAGCGGCTTAGTCAAGGTGGTGGACTTCGACTCTCCGATTACCGGTCATCCGGTCCCCTATCCGTCCCTGGTGGGACAGGTGGCTGACCGAGTCTACGTGGGTGATGCCGATGGCACCTTGTGGCGAATCGATCTTTCCAATCCCGATCCTCTGCTGTGGGACGCTCACATCCTCTTCGATGGCTATGCTCTCGACGATCCTGAGGATGGGCATCCCATCGAGACCGAGCCGGTCATCGCTCTGGACGGGCTCGGCAACACGGTGGTGCTGTTCGCCACCGGCGGTCAGGAGGATTTCCACGTCCCCACCTCGGGCATGAAGACCTACATCTGGTCGATTCTCGAGAAGCCAATCAAAGTGAACACCGTGCCCTTCACCGTGGCGGTCAACTGGGGCCTCGACTTCGATGACGGCAAGCGCGTCACTGGCCCGATCGCCCTTTTCGACGAGGTGGCCTACTTCTCGACCTTCACGCCTCAGGATGCCAGCATCGACGCGTGCAGCGACGGCACGGGGTCGATCTGGGGAGTCGACTACATCGAGACGGCGGGGATGGCGACGCCGCCCGAACCGGCGGCGCGGCTACCTGTCGATCCTAACGCCAATCCGATTCTCTACGTCGATGAGGACCCCCAGCCAGCAGGCACTGTGGTCTTCGGTGTGGCGGTGACCCAGGAGCCGGCCTGTTTCGAAACGGGCACGGCCACCGACTACGTCGGAGGGAGCTACAGCACCGTCTCAATGTCCACGCCGCCGACCTTCGTGCTCAAGTGGCACACGGGCAAGACTGGGACCGCCTCGGTAGGCTCGCAGACCAACACTGAGTCGCTCGCCTTGCCATCGCCGGAGCAGACGACCAGAATCGATTCGTGGGCCAGCGTCGTCGAGTGAGCCGAGCGAGCCTGTGGGTGCTCGCGGTCGTAGCGAGCGGTTGGGTTGGAGGCTGCATGCCCGACGAGCGGAGCGAGGTGCTCTTGCCGTCCGGCATGGCGTGGGGCAGCCCTCCGGATAGCACCGAGCCCAACGAGATCGCCGAAGGCAGTATCCTGGCCTTCGGCTTGGTCCTGCCCAGAGACATTCAGATCCAGGCCCAGGCGGCGGATGCCACCTACGCGAGGGGTAGGCTCTCATTCGAGGGTCTCGCCAACTACGTGCGCCATCGGGTCACCGCGACTCGGGTCGACACCGGTCCTGCCCAAACGGTCTTCGTGGACGCCATCGTGAAGCGGGATCCCAAGCGGGTTGTCCAGGTCGAGGTGCGCAGCAAGCGTGGCCGCGTCGAGCTCGTCGTGCGGGATCGTACGCCCAAACCTGCCGATCAAGGGCTCACTGAGGCGGAGCGCTGGCGCCGTGTGGGCCTGAGGCCTGACGGCCGGCCGCTCGAGAAGCAGGACTAGCCTCTCGGAGGTTTGCTGGGTTACCACTATGGCAACGGGATGAGCGACTCGAAGGACAAGCGCCCTAGGCGCCGGATTGCGGGAAGGCCTGCGGCCAAACCAGCGGGCAGCGGCACCGCCAAAGCGCCTTGGCAGATCCTGGAGGCTGAGTTCAAGTGGGCCGCCCAGAGCACCGAGCAGCTCCCCGCACAGATCGGCGTCGAGCTGGCCTTTGCAGGCCGTTCCAACGTGGGCAAGTCGAGCCTGATGAACACCTTGACCGGTCGCCGCCGGCTGGTGCGGACCAGCTCCACCCCAGGCTGCACTCGGTCGATCAACTTCTTCGAAGCGAAAGCTCGGGATGGCGCCGTGTTTCAGCTCGTGGACTTGCCCGGCTATGGCTACGCCAAGCGCTCGAAGGCGGAGCGCAACCTCTGGGCAGGGATCATCGAGGGTTACCTCTCCGAGCGCCAGTGGCTGCGCGCGGTGACCCTGCTGGTGGACGCCCGCAGGGGCTTCGGTGAGGCCGACCGCTTGCTGTCTGGTTTCGTCGCAGCGCGACCCAAGAAGGACCGGCCCGAAGTCATCGTGGTGGCGACCAAGATTGACAAGCTCCCCAAGGCAAAGCGCCGGGCCATGTTGCGCTCTCTCAGTGGCTACGAGGGGCGGGTCATCGGGGTCTCAGCGGTGACGGGCGAGGGCATCGAAGCGCTGTGGCAGGTGCTCCGGAAAGCAGCGCACGTGGGAGACTCTGGCGACGTGGCGTGACGGCCGGGGGGGCGGTTCGAGTTTGCGGTCCGGCGCCGGGCTACAGATCCACCAGCTGCACGCGGAACGCGGCCACCCGGGGGTCGGCCTCCAGCACGTTCTGGATGCGGCGCTCGTCGATCTTCCCGACCACGATCAGTAGCCGCTCTCGACCGGCGGCATCTTCGGGAACGTTCTCGAACCCGACCTTCTCCGCATCTTCGACCGTCATCATCTGAGCCTGAGTGTCCTTGACGGTCTCATCGCTCAGCAGCCCCTCGCCGCTCGCGCCAGGCGCGAGAAAGGTCTCGAACAACACGTGCATTTCGGCCCCAGACTAGCATGGACTCGGGCTCCCCGATTCGCCCTTGCCTTGGCCGGCTGATCGGTAGCAGCCAGGCGGCGACGATGACCGAAAGCCACGGTTTTCCCGGGGGTCTTGACCTCGCACCGGCGGTACCCTAGCGTCTCGCCGCCTACCTGAAAAAGGCGCTCTCAAAAAGCGCCTATCTGTCGAGAACTTCACGGGTTCTCGAGCAGCAAGCGAACGGCATATCAATGCCCGAGTATTCCGGACAAGTCACCCACGTCGAGCTTGCGCTGGTTCCCTTGTGGCTCATCGTGGCGTTGCCCTTCTTAGGGGCGGCCATCAACGCCCTTTTCGGTCGCCGGCTGCAGGCCAGCGACTGGCAAGCAGGGCTCAAGAAGCGACTGCACATCGGCAGCCCGGCGGTCAGCGCCGTCGCGCTCGGAGTGATCGCTGTGGCCTTTGCGCTCACGGTCGTCAACTTCGTGCAGCTGTTGGGGTTGGAGGCGGGGCACCGCCATCTCTACACCCACGGCTGGTCGATGATCGCCATCGGCTCGCTGAACGTGAGCTTCTCCTTCGCCATGGATCCGCTGGGTGCCGTCATGGCGCTGGTGGTCACCGGTGTTGGCGGATTGATTCACGTCTACGCCACCTCGTACATGGCGGACGATCCGAGCTACTGGCGCTTCTTCAGCTATTTCAACCTGTTCATCTTCGCGATGATGATGCTCGTCCTCGGCGACAACTTCATCGTGATGTTCTTCGGTTGGGAAGGCGTCGGGCTCTGCAGCTATCTGCTCATCGGCTTCTGGTACCAGGACTACAACAAGGCCAGCGCCGGGATGAAGGCCTTCGTGGTCAACCGGGTCGGCGATTTCGGCTTCGTTTGCGGCATGTCGCTGCTGTTCTGGGGGTTGGGCGGTGCCTGGCTGGCCACGACCGGCGCCTTCGAGCCCGATGTGCGCCCGCCCTACATTCCGATTCACGTCGAGCCGCTCACCCACGGTGGTGGTGCCCACGGCGAGGCTGGCGACCATGGCGCGCCGGCCGCCGCCCATGGTGATGACCATCGCGACAAGGCTAGCGAGCAAGCTAGTGCCCATCCCATGCAAGGCGACATGGGCTACCTGACCATGACCAGCCACGCCGGCTCGCGGGTTTATTTGGGGGTCAGCGCCTTCGAAGATCTGCAGCGGGTGGAGAACATTCCGAATTGTCGGACTTTCGTTCCCACGGGCGAAAGCGCCCCCACCTGGAATGCTCCGACTGGGCCGCAGATCACCGAGAAGTGCTACGCCGAAGCGCCCTTCGTTCGCAAACGCATCAAAGCGATGCTGTGGTCGGTGGCGGTGGCGCCTGACAGCCACGGCGCCACCATGCTCGGCGAGGGTGCCGCGGTGGGCTCGATGAGGATGCGCATCATCCGGGACCGGGAGATGCTGATCGCTCCCGTCGGCCCGACCCTCACCTTCCGGGAGATCCACGATCAACTCGTCGTCCGCACGGCAGGCGCGACCGGCACCATCGACAAGCCCGAGCACGGTCACGAGCTGAAGATCTCCAAAGAGGAGATTCAAGCTGGCAAGCCGCTGATCTTGTCCATTCGTGGCACCTCGGACCACGACCACAAGGTTGCTGTGACCGCTGCGGAGCTGCACAAGCTCGCCGCTGGGGAGTCGGTCTCCCTGGTGAGCCAGCCGGCGGGTCCAGACCGGCACACCCACACGGTTGAGTTGCGACGGCCCCAATTCCTCAAGGAAGCGCTCCAGGGCAAGTCGGTTTGGGGGATCGCGCTCATCACCCTGGCCTGTCTGTTGTTCTTCGTTGGTGCGACGGGCAAGAGCGCCCAGATCCCATTGTTCGTCTGGCTACCTGACGCCATGGCCGGTCCGACGCCGGTGTCGGCGCTCAT
>JAUVCD010000823.1 GCA_030590865.1 Myxococcales bacterium
GGCAGCGTGGTCGCCCACGGCCAATGGCCTGCGGCTACGCTTCTGAGTAGGTCATCAAGCGACCTTCTACCCAGGGCCAATTCAGTCGCTCACCGAGAGCAGGTTGAACGACAGCCCCGTGCCAATCGAGACCCATACGCCATCGCCATCGAGGGGAATGGTGGGCCCGACGGTCACCCCGTCCCAGGACAGGGCCAGGTAATGCCCGATGCGCAGATCGATGGGAAAATAGGACCAGCCGAAGAACAGCTCGGTGGCCTGGTCGGTGGGGAATTGTAGGCCCACCTCGGGCAGGAGGCCGCCGAAGAAGGTGCCGGTGCTGAAGCGGCTATCCCGGGACACCCGCAGGATCGGACGGAAGCTCACGCCGCCGGTGAAACCGTCGGTCCCCTCCCGGTAGTCCCGGGCGAAGTGGCCGCGCACGTCCAGCCCGTGCTCGTTTCCCACAAAGGCCTCGAGCGGCATGATGAGCAAGCCCCCAATGCCACAGCCGACCGGGGCGCACCACACCAAGCCCTGGACGGTGGAGTCGCCGCCTAGTCCGGCTTCCAGCATGCTTTCCCCACGGTAGTCGCTGAAGTGGCGGAACCCGGCGGCGATGGTGCCACCGACCAAACCTCGTTGAATCTTCTCTTCCGCATTGTCATCTCGATCCCGGTTCAGCAGGCGAGTGGTGGCGCCGAGCGACAGGGTCCAACCCCACTCGTCCCGACCGTTCTCCCAGTCGCCGTCCTCCCAGAAACCTGGCGCTGGAGATGACCGCGCGGGAGGAGCGGGGGGAGCCGCCGAAGCCGGCGGTGGTGGTGCGACGCAGGAGCGATTCCCTGCATTCCAGCGGTTGGGCGATCGACACTGGCGTTGCTGTTCAGCGATCATCGCTTGCTCCTCGCGCCGCAACCGCTCCTGCTGTTCTCGCCCTTGCTGCTCTGCCTGCAGCCGCTCTCGCTGTTCTTGCCGCTCCCGCTCGAGCTGTTCTTGCGCCAGCCGGTCACGGTACGCCTCCTCCGAAGGACAGTCCGCCTCCTTGGCACCGACGACGACCACCTCACCGATCTCGCTGACCCGGCGGATCTCGTAGGTCCCCGGTCCCAGGGACCGATCGGCCAGGGCTAGGGTCGCCTGGCCACAGGCTTGCTCGGTGATGGTCCACCGTAGCGGCTCAGGAGCGCTACAGCCTTTGCGCCAAACCTCTAAGCCGGCCAGCTCCTCGGCGCTCGGCCCGTGCTCCTGCCGGTTGACCGGACCGCCTGGAGCAGAACAGAAATCGGTGCAGAGGGTCCACACCCTCAAGGGCAGTCCGGCTGGCCAAGGGTTGCTGGGCTTGGCGTTGCAGCTGGCGTCCACGAGCCGTGCCTCGCATCGGCGCATGCAGGTCCCATTCGCCTCGCTGGCCAGGGCCAGGCTGGCGCAGGTCATCAGCAGCGCGAACAGCGTGCGGTGCAGAGCGCCTACCACGCCTCGAGCTTACTCGCAGGTTCGCGCCATGGGATCGAAAATGCCTCTTCCGATCCGCCCAAGCCAAAGCCCACCAATGTGCGGGGCTTCGAGCCCGACGACCTCTGAGGCCCCCGACTCGGGCGCAGCCCGCCACTGCCCACGGCGCCTGCAGTGGGCTCTCCGGGTGGCTCAATGTCCCAGGTGGGCTGGGCAAGTGTTGAGAATCTGGCTCCGACGCTCTGGTCCGAGACTTGCTTGACCTAATTCAGGCGGCCAGGGAGGAGGCGATCGGTGGGTGACATGAGTTTTGCGGTGAGCCACCTTGGACTGCCGGCCGTGGCCTTGATGGGGGCACTGCTGATCGGCCCGGCGTGTGGGGACGTGGGCTCGGAGGTCGAGCCGAGCGCGAGCTCGACGAGCAGTGGCTCGAGTTTGGGTGGCGCGGGTGGCGGTGGTTCCGATTCAGGGGCTGGCGGGCCAGGTGCCGGCGGCGCGACCACCTCCGGGCAGGGAGGCTCGACCAGCTCTGGTGGCGGCGGCGGCAGCACCGGCCTCGACGCGCTGGGCACCCTGGTGGTGCTCGGTGACTCCATCGGGGACGGGGGCGGGCAGGGGCCCTACTACTACAGCCTGTTGCAAGACGCGCTGGCGGTTCGCTACGGCGCCATCGACTACCATCGCCAGGCCGAGAGCGGCTCTGAGACCTCCGCCCTATTGGGACAGGTCAACAGCCTGCCCAACACGCTTGTCGGCCCGGTCGCGGTGGTCATCACCAGCGGCGGCAACGACATGAAGGACAACATGGCTTTGGTGTTGCTCGGCCTCGACGATCTGCAAGTCACGGCGATGAGCAACAACATCGATCAAGCGCTCGTGGCGCTCCTGGCCCCAGGGGCATTTGGACCCGGCGTCGCCGTCCACGTCTACGAAGCCACCATCTATGATGCCAGCGACGGTCAGGGCAATTACGCCACCGGGGGCTGCGTCATCAATATGAACAGCCCTGCACCGGTGGACCCATTCTTCGGCAAGTGGAACGGGGCCATCGCCCAGACTCTAGCCCTCCACGGGCAGGTGCTGGCACCGATGCATGACCGGTTCTTCGGCCACGGTTTCAACAACCCGCCGAACTGGTACGCCAGCGACTGTACCCATCCGAACACCACCGGACACGACGAGGTGCACCAGATGTTCTACGAGCTGATCACCGGCGAGCCGGCGCCGTGAGGCGTTGTTGCATGACTGAACCTGGAGCCATGACGGGCGCGGCTGGTCGATGACGAGCCTACCGTCGCCTAGGCAATCGACCTCGTCGAGGGCAGACAACCCCGACAGCTCGTTGCAGCCGATGCAGCCCCAATAGAGCGCAGCGCAGACGTGCTCCTTTCGAGACCGTCATCATGCCGTCAGGCCCCGCTCTAGCCCGTCCGTGCAGGGCATGCAGAACGGTGATTCGGGTTTGGCCGTGAGTCGCTTGTAGCCGATGGGTTCCTGGCATCGGCGGCAGAAGCCGTAGTCTGCGCTCTCTACGGCAGCCAGTGCGCCGGTGATCTGTTGCAGCCGCACCTCGCGGCGCCGTCGCTCCTCGATGGCCATGCCTTGTTGCTGCATCGCGTCCAGGCGGGTGAGCCGTCCGATCGCGACGTCAGGAGCGACGACTTTGGTGCTGTCAGCAGCCTGCGCTTGCTGCGCCTCGAGCTCGGCGCGCAACGCCAAGAGACGGAGGCGAAGCTCGTCGATCTGCCCGTCCGTCAGCTCCTCTGGCCCCATGGGGAGCCATTCTGCTCCATCTCATCGGACCCGTCTAAGGTCTGATGGCTGGGCTGTGCTGCTAGGCGAGACGCCGCTGCTGAGCGCTGAGGTGCTTCGGGTCAGCTCTCGAGCAGGCTTTGCCAGGCCTGACGCGCCACCGCCTTGGCGTCATGCTCGATGAGATCGCCGTGGGCCATGATGATGCGCTCGAAGTCCCACTCGAGGATTCGTTCGAGCGATGCTCGAGCGGCGGCCTTGTCGCTCCACGCCATTTGGTATTCAGGCGCTGGCTTGGGCCGGTTCCACATGCGCAGCACCTTGAACATTGCTTTCAGCGCCCAGTTGGTGCCCCCAGTGTGATCGGTGAAGTTCTCGATGACGTCGACC
>JAUVCD010000651.1 GCA_030590865.1 Myxococcales bacterium
GCCGCGCCGCATGACCAGCACGCTCGGTATGCTGATCAAGGCCAAGACGGTTGCGGCCAGATCAATCCACCACCACCAGACGCTCAGGAAGGCAAACAGCTCGTTCATCGATCAGCCCGTTCCTCGATCAGCCCGTCGCTCGATCAGCTGAGCCATCCTCGCTGCGGCCCTTGGTGACGGCAACTGTTGCGCGCGCCGGGGCGCGAGCTCGGGGGTGACGAATTCGTGCCATCGGTTGGAACTTCTCGGTCAGGAGAGTGTCAGAACAGATAACGAACAAGCGACCTTCCATCCAGCTAAGGCGGAGCGACCATGACCCCGACAGAAGCAGCTAACTATTCGACATCAGCCAAACTTCCTCGCCGCTCATGGCGCCAGCTGGCGACCGCAGCGCTCTTCGGAGGAATGCTCTTGGCGGTGGCAGGCTCGGCCGTGGCCGCGCCGTTTGGGGATCCCGGCCCGCTCTATCCCATCGCCCGGTGGATCAATCTGACGGCGAACCAGTCGGCCAACAGCGCCCACGTTGCGGCGCTGGTGATGGACGGCTACCAGATGACGCCGACCATCAGGATTGAGCTGGACGGTGAGTGAGGCTGTGCCCCTTGCAGGGCAGGTCAATCCCGAGGTGTGGCTCTAGCGGAACGAGTAGCGCCCGCGCCGGTCGATCGAAATGGCCGGCAAGCGCTTGTGTCGCTCGACGTAGTCGAAGCCCCGTCGGAGATTCTGCCAGAAGGTCAGCAGCTCGGCGTCAGCGCCAGCCCGCTGCTCGAGCGCCGTCCAGCTGGCGCCCACCATCCGAGCGGGAAAGACGTGGACCGCCACCGGTCGCCCGGCCTCGTGGGAATCGAGGGCGATGACATAGAGTTCTTTGATGAAGCGGTCGGTCAGCGGGACGCAGCCGATGGTCACGCAATCGCCGTGAATGAAGATATCTCCGCCAGGGCGTTGCGGGTCGGACAGTAAACGGTCCGAGCCATTGGGGTAGTCGAGGCCGAGGGAGAGGTGGAACCGGCTGGCGGGGTTGAAGCGATCGATCTGATAGAACCCTTCGGGCACCTGCCGATCCCCTTGCTGGCGCTTCGGTCCCAACCCGCCGGACCGCGCGCAGATGTCGTAGGTCTTCAGCAGCTGGAGCTGGCGGCCCGCGGCCGGCTGCACCCAGAGCTCCAGCAGATCCTCGCTCTTGAAGACCCGGATGAGCAGCTGGTGGCCCGGGTAGCTCACGCCGGCCTGGGCGAATAGCTGTGCGATGACAGGGGCCAGCTCTTGGCGCGCGGAGCGCACCCTTGGAAAACGTTGCTGCCCGGTCAGCGATGCGGGGTCCACGGAGCCGCGGACCGGAGTGGTCTGGGGCAGAGCGAGAGCTCGACGCTCCGCGCTGGCTGTCGCTCTTGCCGGTGACGTGGTGGGCCGGGTCGCGCCGCCAGTCCGAGGGCCCTCCTGGGGCGCGAATCGCGAGGTGCTCGCGCCGCCGGCGGTCGGGGGGGTGGCCGGCACGCTCTCGCAACCGAGCAGTGCGACCAAGACGGGCAAGGCCACGCCAGCGGCTCGCGGTGCCAGGTGGGAGAAGCAGAGCATCACAGCACGGTGAGCCATGGCCGGGGTGATGAGAACACGAGCCGCGCTATGGCGTCGAGGATCGCCGTTTCACGTGCTAGGTCCAGGACCCGGTGGCCATCAGTTGGGGTGATGCACAAAGCCCGGTGGCAACGGTCGACGAGGCCGCGCTATTCCCTGATTTCGTCATGGTTTGGCGAGACCATCATGGTTACGTCACTTTCCCCTGGTGCGCCTTGCGCGGCCCTAGGACCGTCACTAGCCTTTCTGCATATGGCGACCATCGGTGAGCTAGATTTCAAGGCCTATGTCCAGGCGAAAAAGGCAAGACGGGCGACCGAAAAAGACGGCCGCGACGATGCCCATGCCTATGCCTATGTGTCGGACCGAAACACGCGAGTGGCTTTCGATACCATCAAGCCTGTCGAGCTGGCGGTGGGCCACGCGGTCCGCTTGATGCGGGGTATCGGCAAGAACGAGCTGCTCGGCACCTCAGTGAAGGTCGGGCCTGACCAGTTTCCCCGGGTTCGCAACCTCGGGCTCCGCTGCGCCGAGACGCTGGGGATCACCGAGCCCACCATCTACATTCGCAACAACCCAACGCTCAATGCGATGACCTATGGCACCAACGACGATGCCTTCATCGTCATTCACTCGGCGCTGGTGGATCATTTCTCGGATGAAGAGTTGCTCAGCGTCATTGGCCACGAGTGCGGCCACATCCATAACGATCACGTGGTCTATTTGACGGCCTTGCACTACCTGCGCACCATCGCTTCGGTTTTCTCGCGTTGGATCGTCGCGCCGGCCATGCTCGCCTTGAGCGGGTGGTCGCGGCGGGCTGAGGTGACCTGTGACCGTGCCGGCTTGCTGTGCTCCCAGGACCTAGACGTGTCCACCCGGGCCCTCGCCAAGCTGGCACTGGGGTCCAACAAGCTCTACGAAGAGCTCAACCTCGAGGCCTTTCTCGATCAATACGACGAGGGTCAAGATGGCATCGGCCGCTTCACCGAGATGACGGCGAACCACCCCTGGTTGCCCAAGCGGGTCAGGGCGCTTCGTCAATTTGCCGAGAGCCAGCTCTACCGCAAGCACATCGGTGATGACGGTGGTCTGACCATGGATGAAGTCGACGAGCGCGTGCACGCTCTCATCAAAGTGCTCGGGTGAGCCCTGCAAGGCGAGAGGAAACGGGATGAGCGAGCTGTTCGAAGCGTTTAACAGTCGTCGAGACGAGGTGGTCAGCGTGCTGAGCGAGCTACGCCAGCATGCTCAGAAGGTTGGGGCTGACACCCTGGCCGGGCGGGTCGAGCACGAGCAGATCCAGAAGCTCGAGGAGGACCGCTTTCACTTGGTCGTGGTCGGGGAGTTCAATCACGGCAAGACGTCTTTGGTGAACGCCCTGCTCGGTGAGGCTGCGCTGCCTGTCGGCGTGACGCCGACCACGGCGGTCATCCATCACGTGCATCACGCCGTCGAGCCTGAGGCATCGTTGCACCATGCGGACGGCTCGCTCTCTGAGCTGCCCTTTGAGGAGCTGCAGAAGTTCGCCGTCAAGAGTGGCGACGAGGACGAAGAGGGCACCTCTCCGGGCGGCGAGATTGTCCATATCGACGTGGGCTATCCGGCCGAGTTGCTCCGTGAGCGCATCGTCTTGGTCGACACGCCGGGAGTGAACGATCTCTGCCTGCAGCGGGCGGATATCACCTACAAGTACATTCCCCAGTCCGATGCGGTGCTCTTCGTCATCGATGCTGCGCAGCCGCTCACCGAGAGCGAACGGCTGTTTCTCCGGGATCGGCTCATCGGCCAGTCGCGGGACAAGATCATCTTCGTCGTGGCCAAGGTCGACATCTGGACTGACGACGAGCGCGTCGAGGCACTCGACTATGTGAGCCAAGAGTTGGGCAAGTTGCTCGAAGGGCCGGTCATCTTTCCGGTGTCCGCTCAGCAGGCGCTCGCTGGGGAGCGAGAGGCCAGCGGCATGACTGCCCTGGTGCGCCATCTGACGGCCTTTCTGGCTGAAGAGCGCGGCCGCATCGTGCTCGACAATGCGATGGGTGAAGGCCTGGAGGCGGTACGCTGTCTGGCCCACGGTATCGATGCCCGACGGCGTGCCGCGAAGATGACCAGGGACGAGATCGAGCGTCGCATCGGACGTATCCAAGTCGATTTGGAGGGCCAAGAGGGCTCGGTGGACGAGCGCCGCGCCGCCATTCGTGAGGACGTGGCCGCCATTCGCGCTTGGGTGCGTCGAGACCTCGATCGCTTCGTCGACGATGTGATTCGCCAGCTTCCCACCATCATCGAGAGCTCGGAGGTCGATGATCTGCGGATGCACCTGGCGTCCTTCCTCGAGACGACCTTCGTCGGCTGGGCCGAGCAGGAGACCAGTGAAGTGGCCCGGGCGCTCGAAGAGCTCGCGGAAAAAACGGTGGCCTTGATGCGTGACAGCGCCCACGAAACGGCCAGGCGGCTGAGTGAAGGCGCTCACGGTGACGTCACCACGCCCGATATCCGGGTCGATACCTTCGGCTACGACCTCGGCGTTGCTGCCCTGTTCAGCGTCGGCATGGGTATGGTCTTCACCAATGCCATGTTGGGGATGTTGATGGCTGGGGCTGCGCCGGTCCTTGCCTACTACCTCAAAGGGCGGGTCGAGGTACAAACTCGCGAGAAGGCTCGGGAGCAGGCGGCGGTGGCCTTGCGAGAGGCTGCGGCCAAGGTTGCTCCCAAGATCGACGAAATGGTGACCGATTTCCAGACCCGGCTCGACAGCTGGGTGGTCGAGGCGGGCAAAGAGGTGCATCGCGAGCTGCTCGACGTGTTGCAGTCGGCGAGTAAAGAGCGGGCGAGCCGTCAACCAGACGCTGAGCGCACGGCCAGTGAATGTGACGAGCTGACTGCCGAGCTCGACGAGCTGCGCGGCAAGCTCGAGCAACTGCGTGCGGCGCTGTGGGGCGCGCCGGCTGACGCCTTGCCTTGAGCGATTGGCCATGGACGAACGAGAGCGCATCGAGCTGCTGCGAGGCGTGCTGGAGCGTGCTGCGGTGGCCGGTGGCCACGGGGCTGAGACGGTCATTGGGATCGGTGATGATGCGGCGGTTCTCGAGGTGGCTGGGGCGCGGTTGGCCTGGTCGGTCGATGTGGCGGTCGAGGATGTGCACTTTCGACGCGATTGGCTCAGCTTCAAACAGCTCGGCTACAAAGCGGCGATGGCCGCTCTGAGCGATTTGGCAGCCATGGCGGCTCGGCCCTGCGGCGTGTTGTCGTCCCTGGTCTTGCCGGAGGACCTGTCGGACGGCCAGCTCGCCGAGCTCGCTGCAGGGCAGGCGGCGGCCTGCCAGGAGCTGGGGACCCAGGTCATTGGAGGAAACCTCTCCCGGGGCAGTGGGCTGTCGATCACCACCGCTGTGCTCGGCGTGGTGGGGGACCAAGTGCTCCGGCGGGACGGGGCTCGGGCCGGCGACCAGCTCTACCTCGGCGGTGCCGTCGGCTTGGCTGCTGCTGGCTTGGTTGCCCTCGAGGCGGGCAGCGACCAGAGCGATGGTGCGTTGGCGCCCGCCCTGGCGGCTTGGCGGCAGCCCAAGGCGCTTCTGGCCTCGGCCCTGGCGGTAGCTCCTGTGGCCCGCGCGGGCATCGACGTGTCCGACGGGCTGGCCTTGGATGCGGCGCGCTTGTGCGAGGCTGGTGGACTGAAGGTCGTGCTCGACCCTAGTCAGCTCGTCAGCGAGGCGCTTGCGCGCGCCGCCGCAGC